>SLQH01000479.1 GCA_007131555.1 Planctomycetota bacterium
CTTCTCTTGAATCCGTTCTGCTTTTCGTGGTTGATGAACACCATTGGTGCTAGGCAATGAGAGACGGATACGGGTTTTCACCCAGAAGGCGAACCGTTTCTGATTGCGTATATCCGCTTGAATAGCAACCCTATAGCCCAAGGTCCAATGCCCAACTGCCGTGTGAAGATGACAGGAAGACCATCACCACGGCGGACCGGACGATCCACTCACGTGAACAATGGTCAGGTCAGGAGCAGGGCCGATCCGCAGATCCGGCCAGCCGCCCCGCGACCACCCTACACCAGCAGACGGATGCAGCGCTGCGCGGCCAGCCAACCGCCCCCAGGATCGACGGCCTGGATCAGCGGATCCAGACGCCGGGGCACCGGCACGGGCCAGACCACGGCCAGGACCACCGCCGGCTCGACCAGCATGGTCGGCAGCGGGCTTCCGGTCACAGCCGAGGGCGCGTAACGGGGGGCCACACAGAAACACGGCCCATCATCCTCTGGCAGCTGGTCCGGCTCGACCGCATGGGCCGCGCAGCAGCAGGTCGCCACCGGAGCCTCGGCACGAGCCGTCTAAGGCTGCATCGGGCAGGCCCAGAACCAAGCCGGGACCACCAGGGCCCAGAGACACGCAAGCAGCAACAGACGATGCGCCATATCATGAGTATCCCACAGCGGCGGATGCAGACAAGAGATGATGCAGACCGGTCTGCGCTGACACAGGCCAAGCTCATCCGTGACTTTTGTTGAATAATCCTATTCAGATGCGCGGTCGCGACGCTAGGATGATCGCCAAGCGCACGCCCGACAGGTCCTCCCCCTGTCTTCCAGGCTTGTTTTCGAGGACCAATACCGTCACTCTACGATCAGGAGATCGCCCCATGCCTCGCCAGACACCTGCCCTGAACCTGAACATCACCGTGTTGGGCGGCGGCAGCCGCTACTGGTGCCAGGTGCTGATGCGTGATCTGGCCCTGTGCCCACTGATCGGCGGTCATCTGCGCCTGCATGACCTCAGGCCGCCAACCGCCAACGTCGCCGCCGGGGAACGTATCTTCGCCCACCCCGACAGCCGCAGCTCCTGGACCCTCAGCGCCACCAGTTCCCTGGCCACGGCCCTGCGCGGCACCGATGTGGTGGTCATCGGCATCTCGCCCGGTCCAGCGGCGATGTTCGTCAACGACCTCGAGATCCCCCAGCGCTACGGCATCCTCCAGACCGTCGGCGATACCACCGGGCCCGGCGGCCTCTCGCGGGCCCTGCGGGCGATCCCCATCATGTCCGGCTTTGCCGAAGCCATCGCCCGCTACGCCCCCCAGGCCTGGGTCATCAACTACGCCAACCCCATGACCCTGTCGGTGGCCGCCCTGTATGCCGCCTTCCCCGGTATCCGGGCCTTCGGCTGCTGCCATGAGGTCTACTCGGCCCAGGAACGCCTGGCCGGGCTGGTGGGCCAGCATCTGGGCGTCGCCCGGCCCGATCGCCACCGAATTGCCATGGACATCGCCGGCGTCAACCACTTCACCTTCGCCACCGCCGCCCGCTTCGCCGGTCAGGACCTGTTCCCGGTCATCACCCGGCATATCGCCGCCAAGGGCTTCTTCGCCGATCACAGCGCCCAGGCCCAGGACCTGGCCGCGCGCGGAGCCTTCTGGGACAACCACGGTCTGATCGCCTACGACTTCTTCCGTCGCTTCGGGGCCCTGGGCGCGGCCGGCGACCGCCATCTGGCCGAGTTCGTCCCCTGGTACCTGAACCAGGGTGAGGTTGGCCTGCATCGCTGGGGAGTGGTCGCCACCCCAGCCAGCCTGCGGGCCGGCACCTGGGCTGCGGCCCCAGGCGTGACCCCGGCCCCCAGCCCCCTGGCCCTGGAGGAGAACCCCGCCCGCCTGCGCCCCTCCGGCGAGGAGGGCGTGGCCCAGATCTGCGCCCTGCACGGCCTGGGCGACCTCGACACCAACGTCAACCTGCCCAACCAGGGCCAGATCGCCGCCCTGCCCCTAGGGGCGGTGGTCGAGACCAACGCCCAGTTCCGCCATCAAAGCTGCATCCCCATCCAGGCTGCCCCCCTGCCCCCGGCCCTGCACAGCATCGTCGCCCGGGTCGTCGACCAGCAGCAACTGGTCCTGGAGGCCGGACGCAGCCGCAGCTTCGACCTGGCCCTCCAGGCCCTACTGCTCGACCCCCTGGTCAGCCTGCCAACCGACCACAGCGCCCGCATGCTGGCCGAGATGCTGCGTGCCAACCAGGCCCTCCTGCCCGGATGGAAGATCCCCAGGAGAGTGTAGGAGTAGATTGCAACCTTGCTTGGCGTGGCCCTTTCGGCCCCGAACTCGCCAGTACGCACTGCCCATCACAAACCCATCACGGAGCACCGGGCCTTGGCCCGCGTGCCTATGCGTGGCTGCCATGCTTTCGTCAAGTACCCGCCAGGACGTCGCCATGATGACCGTCATACGGCCTGTAGATCCCGCGATCTCGTCACCATTCACGGCGATGATGAACGCAAGCGCATGGCATCGATGGTGACAAAGATCAAGCGTCGCCATGATTCCGCAATACGGCTCATGGATATACACCGTGCTGCCGCCCGACTGCTTGCCGCACGCGACCATGAGCCTGAACGCTGCCCCTTGACCACCATATGTTGTGGCGTATATATATTCTCCCACAACATATCCTACCGCTCACCTCTTCCCAAGGGACCGCCATGACCGTCGCCCAGCTTCAGGATTACGTCTTCACCAGCAAGTACAGCCGCTACCTGCCCGAACTCCAGCGGCGCGAGACCTGGGACGAGGCCATCGACCGGGTCATCGACATGCATCGTCAGCACTTCGCCGCCAAGGGCGTTGAGGTCGAGGACCTGCTGGCCGAGGTCAGTGCCGCCATGCGCCAGCGCCTGGTGCTGGGCAGTCAACGAGCTCTGCAGTTCGGCGGCGAGCCGATCCTGCGCAAGAACGCCCGCATGTACAACTGCACCACCGCCTACTGCGATCGGCCGCGTTTCTTCCAGGAGGCGCTGTGGCTCCTGCTGTGCGGCTGCGGCGTCGGCTTCTCGGTCCAATGGCATCACATCCAACGCCTGCCCGACATCGCCCATCCCCAGGGTGCCGAACAGACCTTCGTCGTGCCCGACACCATCGAAGGCTGGGCCGATGCCCTGGGCGTGCTGCTGTCCTGCTACTTCACCGAGCAGCAGCCCTTCCCAGAGTTCCACGGCGCCTATGTGCGCTTCGACTATAGCCAGATCCGGCCCAAGGGTGCGCCCATCGCCAGCGGCAGCGGCAAGGCTCCTGGTCCCGAACCCCTGGAGCGCAGCCTGGAACTGATCCGGGCCCTGCTGGAGCGCTGCTGCACCAGCGGCCAGACCCGGCTGCGACCGATCGACGCCTACGATGTCCTCATGCATGCCTCCGATGCGGTCCTCTCAGGTGGGGTAAGGCGCAGCGCCACCATCTGCCTGTTCTCACCCGATGACATCGAGATGGCCACCGCCAAGACCGGCAACTGGTTCCGTGACAACCCCCAGCGGGCCCGCTCCAACAACTCGGCCCTGCTGCTGCGCGACCAGACCCCGCGCGAGGATTTCGACCGCCTGATGACCTCGGTGCGCGAATTCGGCGAGCCGGGCTTCGTCTGGGCCGATGACCGCGACGTGACCTACAACCCCTGTGTTGAAATCGGCCTGTGGCCGCAGATCGACGGCCAGTCCGGCTGGGCCTTCTGCAACCTGTGCGAGATCAACATGGGCGCGGTCGAGACCCCTGAGACCTTCGCTACCGCCGC
>SLQH01000284.1 GCA_007131555.1 Planctomycetota bacterium
ACAAGCTGCAGACGGAGATGGGATGGGCGTGGTGTTGCGGTGGTTTTGGTGGGTGTCGAGCAGCAGTCACGCCGCAGACTTGCCCCAACCCGTTGCCGGCCGATACGGCCCCACGGAGCACCGGGGCATGCCTCTGCTCTGCGGCCTCTGTGAGAGATCCTGTTGAACCGTTGTGGCCGGGCGCCGGGCGTGACGATTGGGGCTTGTGGGGCGTACGGGCGTTGTGCCCGCGCGATTGCACACGGGGCAAGCCCCGGTGCTCCGTGGTGGTGGTGCGACGGGCAGGCGCTTGGGGCGAGTCCGGGGGGCGTGGCTTGGCACGGCGTCGCACACCAAGCACGCTGCGCACATGCCCCAACCCATTGCCGGCCGATACGGCCCCACGGAGCACCGGGGCTTGCCCCGCGTGCAGTGGCGGGCGGATACCGTTGGACGGCACAAAGGGCTGGGCGGCGCCATGGTTACCGCATGCCAAGTAGAGAACACAGAGCAGAGAAGCATCCTCTCTCTGCGCGTAACGGCTCAATCTACTCTGTAAGGAGCGCGTTTCAGATCTCCTCGGCCAAGTAATCCTCACTGCGATCCTCCATCCCCCATTCCTACTGCCATTCCCACCCGGAACGCGACGCTCTGCGTCGCCCGCCCACAGTCAGCCTGTCCTCAGTCTGAAGTGATGTGCGCTGAATTTGGAAGGTTTTCGGCAGGCTGAAGCCTGCCATCCGTGCCGGCTGAAGCCGGCGCTCCATATACGATGCGTGATGGTCATTATAGCATAGCATGTTCGATAGGTGGATGGGCGTTCGGAAAATGGCCAATCCCCAGAGGCCGGTTGGAAACCGGCGGTCCCAGGGGAGGGGCATGGAACGTCGAAAATGGCCAATCCCCAGGGAGTCCACAGGACTCTCAGCGCCTGCTTACGCCAGGTCGCAGGCGTCGGCTGGCATCCAGTGGGCGTCCTGGCCGTCCCACTTGACGTTGCAGCCGATGGGGTTGGTCAGCGGGGTGCGGACCGGGCGGCCGTTGACGACATCGTCCAGGGCGTTGGCGAGGTCGTTGATGGTGTGCTTGCTGGCATCACGCGGGGTGTCGACGCCCCGGCCGCAATAGACCAGATGGCGGTCACGGTCGAAGACGTAGAAATGGGGTGTGCGCAGGGCGCCGTAGGCCCGGGCGACATCCTGGCTGGCGTCATGCAGATAGACCCACGGGAAGCCGTGGCTGCGCATGCGTTCAACCATGTGCGGGAAGTCGTCCTCGGCGTAGGTGTTGGGGCTGTTGCTGTTGATGGCCACAAAGCGCACCCCGCGGTCCTGGAAGGCCTCGGCGGTGGCCTTGGTGCAGTCATCGGAGCCGGTGACGAAGGGGCAGTGGTTGCAGGTGAAGAAGATGACCAGCACATCGGCGTCGGCGAAATCATCCAGACTGTAGGTCTGGCCATCGGTGGCCGGCAGGGCGAAGGGGGGAGGGGTGGCACCGAGGGCTAGGGTGAAGGACATGATGACTCCTGTCAGAAGGCGTTGAGGTCGAGGTTGGCGATGTCGGCGGCGGTCTCACTGTCTGGCGGGCGGGTGATGGAGCGCCAGGTGCGGGCCCGTTCCTGGTGGTGCTGTTCGGCGGCCAGGGCCTGGGACAGGTCGGGGGCGGTCTCACGCCCAAGGCTGCCCTGCAAGGCCTCTTCGATCATGCCGACCATGTCGGCAGCGCTGGTGAAGCGCTGGCGGGGATCGGGGGCGGTGGCCAGGCGGATGACCTCGGCGGCCTTGGTCGAGAGGTTGGGAGCGAAGTCCCGGGGATCGGGCACCAGACCACGTTTGGCCTGCTGGAGAGTCTCCTGGGGGTCGCCGGCCATGAAGGGGGGGCGGCCACAGAGCATGCGGAAGAGGGTGGCGCCAAGGGCGAAGATGTCGGCCTGGAGGGTGATCGGGCGTTCGGCCCGGGCCTGCTCAGGGGCCATGTAGTTGGGGGTGCCGACGATCAGGTCGTCGCCGAACTCCCAATCCCGGCGCTGGAGGGCGGCGGCCGAGGGGACGGCCATGCCGAGGTCGGCGATCTTGGGGATCATGTCGCCGGTGACGAAGATGTTGGCCGGTTTGATGTCGCGATGGACGATCCCGGCCCGGGCCAGGGCCGCCACGCCCCGGCCGCAATCACGGGCCAGCCCCAGGGCCAGGCGTTCGGGCAGCACGCCGCCGTAGTGCTTGAGCAGATCGCCCAGGCTGCCGCCTTCGGCCAGTTCCAGGGCCATGTACAGCCAGCCCTGGTCCTCGCCCATGTCGAAACAGGTGATGACATTGGTATGGTGGACCCGACCAGCGAGATGGGCCTCGCTGACGAAGCGCCCGCGGACCACATCGCTTTGGGCTTGCTTGGGTGGCAGCACCTTGAGGGCCACGGTGCGGTCCATGCTGATCTGGATGGCCGTGAAGACGGTATTGGAGCCGCCTTTGCCCAGTTTGTCGATCAGACGATAGCCACCCAGGGACTTGGGGATCTGTCGGCCCTTGCGTGGGGTCTTGGGATCGTTGTCGGTGGTGGCCGGAAGGGCGGGCTGGGTCATCGGTTGAGGGCCTTGGCCAGCAGGGCGACATAGGGCAGGATCATGCCGGCCGCCAGTAGCAGGCGGCCGAACAGGGTGATCAGGCGGCGGCGTGGCTGGACGGTGAGGGGGTCGCGCTGGCGGCGCGGCAGGTGGAGCAGCAGCCAGCCGCCCCAGATCGACCCCAGACCCTGGGCCAGGATCCACATCTCGCCGCCGTCCAGGCCGCGATGGCAGCGGATGATGCCACCGGTCGCCGCCACTACATAGGCACTGCCGGCCAGGACTACCGTGAACCACAGGCCCCGGCGCCGATGGGCATAGCCCCAGGCGCACAAGCCACCGCCACCGGCTCCGCCAGCGATCAGGCCCAGCCAGATCCAGTCGAGGACCCCAATGGATAGCACCGCCAGGCCCAGACCACCAGCGATGACGGCCGCCAGCATCCACCAGATCTGGCCACGCAGCAGCAGCCAGGCTCCGCCCAGGCTGCCACCGGCGCCGACCACGCGCAGCAACCAGACCAGCCACATGTTGGCATCACGGATCGAGGCCAGGGCGCAGACCACGCCACCCACGGCCAGGATGACCCCGGTGACCTGGGCCGCGCTGAAGGCGTGATGATGGCCGGAGGCGTCGTCGAGGCCGCTGTCCGGCGCGGCTGGAATCTCGGGCGGGGAATCGCCAGGCACACCATCGCCCGCCACCTCTGGAGCCGGAAGCGGCACGGCGGCGGTGTCTGTGGTATCATGGTCATCCATGTCATGCACCATAGGTATGGATCGCGGTGAGTCCAGCGGGGGAGCTGCGTTTGTGGCAGGGCGGTGGCCGTTCTGCCACTTGCCGCTTGGCCGGGGGTGATTGTGGAGATGATGCTGCGCGCAGGTGACAACCAGACGTCTGGCGGAGGTCTGAAGACATGAGCAAGATGGCGCGCCGTTGTCGACGCAGTTGGTACTATGCCAGCAACATCATGTGGTCGCTGGTGCCGAACTGGTGCTTTCGTCGGCGTCTGGCATCCCTCCTGGCGGAGGTCAGTACCGATAACGTCAAAGCGGCCAGAATACTGATAATGGCAATTGGAACCAGTAACTCCAGCAGGGTAAACCTCAATGATGACATCATTGGAATCCTTTTGCAACGCGAGAATTGTCCTGATGTTGTATTCATATCACTGCTCTCGACTTTCGCGAATGACTCTTGCAGGCACTCACTCCATGGAAATACCAAGAGAAAACT
>SLQH01000270.1 GCA_007131555.1 Planctomycetota bacterium
GACCTGTTCGATCCTCATGGCGTTGGCCTGTTGCTGCGTTTTTCCAATGAAAACACCCGCTCTGCATGGCGACTGAGCTACCGCATCTTCTCCGAACCCGACTACGCCAAGACCATGATCGCGGTCCAGCGCCACTGGCACTACCACACCTACCTGCAGGGCATCAAGACCATGAAGGGCCTGATCGCCGCCGGCGACCACGATACCGCCAACTATCGCGAACTGGCCGGCCTGGCCAGCTACACCGGACAGCATGCCCTGGCCGCCAGCTATCTTGAACAGGCCATTGATCGCACCGAGGAGGCCGACAGCCGCCTGGCAATCAGTGCCGAATGGGTCATGCATCTGATGGCCGCCGGCGATAGCGAGCAGGCCCATGCCGTCACCGAAGCGATCCTCACCGACCAACTACCGGCCATGCGCAGGGAACTGGGACGGACCACAGCCCGCTTTGGGCTCCAGCTGGCCCAAGCACTGATTGATGGCGCCTCGTACCAGGCCGCCAGCCAGGTGTTGTCTGAAACCACTATGGACAGTTTCCGTCGTGAGAGATGGCTCGACAAACTCGGTGCCTGGATGCACAGCACCCGCTTTGATCAGGATCAATGGCTCGCCAATCCCTTGCGTTGGGAGATGATCGCCGCCGCAGGCATGATCACCAACATCCTATCGCAACTCGGCCCTGATCAGATCCTCGAAGACCCCTATTTCACCCAACAACTCCAATACGTCCAGCAGTGGCTGAACACCATCGCCTTCCATGATGATGGTTTGGCCAACATGTATGCCATCTGTGGCCATTTCTACGCTGGCATGCTGGGCCGGGACTTCTTCTTCGACCTCATGGAACACAGCGCAGTGCCACAGCGACGCTGGGATGGCGAGATGCGTCGCGACGGTGGTCTGATTCAACTACACCGTGATCTGCCCTGGATCAAGATCTCGCCCCCCTTCTGGATGGGAGTCCTGGAACAATGCCTGGCTGATGCCCAGGACTTTGATCAACAACAATTCGAGCGCGCGGCCTCCGGCCTGGAAACGGCCCTTGAACACAGCGCCAAACGGCATTTTGACCTCAACACCCTGGAGGACACGCGACTGCCGGCCCTGTTCACCATCGCCCTGATACGCCAGGACCCAGAGGCCGTCCGCAACCTGCTCGGCGAAGTGGCAGGCTACAACGATAAACGTCTACGTGATGACATCACCGATCGCATCGGCTTCCTGGCCCACCATCTCCCCATGCCCTGGTTCCAGGAGGTGGTCGCCCTCTGGGCCGAGATCATCGACCACAAACCGGCCTACCTACGCATAGCATGGCAGGCCGCCCACCAACAGGCCCCAGCGCATGCCCTGCATGCCGCCGAAGTAGCCAAGACCCGCTTTGCCGACGACCCCGCCTTCGCCGATGAAGAGCAATTCATGCGGGAGCTATTGGCTGAACGAGCCGTTGAAGAGTAATCCTCAATCCGGCTGTAGGCTGGTCCGTTGCCGACGCCCCGGCTAGGAGCCTGTTTCAGCAATATGTGACCGCAACCCGCACCTGACTCAGGCTGTCAACTGTTCCAACCAGGCGGCAAAGGCGCGCAGGGCCTGACCTCGATGTGAACGGGCATGTTTCTCGTCGGCATCAAGTTCGGCGACGGTGCGGCCAAGTGCGGGGATGAAGACGTGCGGATCATAGCCGAAGCCGCCGGCACCCCGCGCCTGGGCGGTCCACTCGCCGCCAAACGTCCCCTCCCAGGTCAAAGTCGCCTGATCTGGCCGGGCCAGGGCGATGACACAACGATACCGCACATACTTGTCCTGTTGCTCAGACAACATGCGGTCAAGCAGGGCGTTGTTGGCAGCATCATCGCAGGCAGGACCGGCAAAACGAGCGCTTCGCACCCCCGGCCGCCACGCCAAGGAGCGGGCCTCGATGCCCGAATCATCGGCCAAGCACCACAGGCCGGTGACCTGACAGCCTGATACGGCCTTCTTGCTGGCATTGGCGGCAAAGGTCTCGCCATCCTCCTCGACCTCGGGCAGCCCTCCGACATCCGCTGGAGTCACGAGCATGATCCCACTGGGCCGCAGGATCTCTTCAACCTCGCGGATCTTGTGGCGATTGCCGGTGGCAATGAGAATACGGGGTTTCTGGTCCCCCATCAACGGCTGGGCAACACCAAGGTGGTGCCGGCGGGGACCGGTCGCCAGGTGATGTCATTGACGGCGATCAGGTCTGCCAAGGACACACCATGTTCATCAGCCACGTGATAGAGACTCTGGCCCTGTTTGAGGACCACTGTCTGGGCCGAGGCCGGTCGGGGCGACCTCGGCCGAGGCGTGGCAGCATGGGAAGGAGCACCGTCATCCAAACGATAGGCATGGCGACCCCGATCAGGGACCTCATCCATTGAATCACGGTAGTACGCGCAGCCGCCACACAGCAGCACCGCAGCCAAGGCGAGAACAGTGATCGTACGCATGATAGGAGTCTACAGGGCTCTCTCAAGGGGCGCAAGGCTTTGACCTGGGGCGCCGATGGTGGTGCTTGAGGCACAGTCCGCTGATGCAGCGCCCTCTCTTCAGCACGCCCTCAGAACTCATAGATGAAGCCGACCAGCAACTCCTGACGCAGGCTGAACTCATCATAGCCAGTGCTATCGGCAGGAGCATTCCTGGGTTCGGTTTCGTAGTAACCGCGCAGATTCAGCTCGACGGTCAGGGCCGCATTGAGCTTGACCTCTGCCCCGGCAGTCAGCAGATGGGTGGTGTGACCCATATCCTCGAATTCGGCAAAGAACTCGTACTGGGCGAAATAGCGGATACTCTCGGTCTGCTGGCGACGATAACGGATCAGCGCTTCAATACCAACTTCCGGATCACGATCTTCACCCAGATTGCGGCCCCAGCGTTTCTGGGCTCGCACACCGACCCGATACATCAAGACGTCGCTCATCGGCAAGAGATCCTCAAAACGCTGGCCATAACCGGCACTAACCCGCGCCACCAAGGGATCAAGCGGTTCCTCATCGGGCTCAGGTCCGACAAAGACGCTCTCGGCACCCCAACGCAGATAGGCCAGATGCGGCTTGCTCCAGGTGATGTCATAGACGCCATCGTAGTAGATCTCGTCGGCACTCTCGTCCCAACTGTCACCGCGTTCACGAGTCTGGCCATAGAGCAGGCGCAGGGTCTGATCGACCATGTGCCGATCCTCCCGCCAGGTCAGGTTGCCATCAACCCTGGCTCGCCAGGTGACCCGATCATTGCTGGCGGCGATCTGCTGATCGCGTGAAGTCTCAGCCTTTTGGCTGGCCACATTACTGAACTGCATACCGATCCGCAAGGTATGCGACCAAGGCGATGGCGGTGGCTCCTGGGCCTCGTCCTCGACAGCCACCAGCGCCATAGCGCACACAGACCAGAGCATCGCAACAGCACTGCGCATCATGTTCACCCCCCCCACTGCAAAGGCTGGCTGATGGCCGCACCATCAATAGCCCGCACGGCAGCAAATGTGCCGAGAATGGCCGAGGTGCAATCATTGATGGGCCGTCACTATTCAGCCCAGGAGTCTGTAAGAGGATAACGACCGGGCATGGCGCTGGGTATTGCTCAGATACCTACGCTGCCAGGCCCCCCTCGTTCATCAGTTCCAGGATTCTACCCGGAGTACCGGGCCTTGGCCCGCGTACATTAGCGGGCGGTGATCCTTGAGGCCGGTAGAGGCTGGGGCGTCGCCATCACTGCCGTACCCCGCTGGCGCTCTGTGTAGCCGCTCACGA
>SLQH01000392.1 GCA_007131555.1 Planctomycetota bacterium
CGGTGATGCGTCGCACCAAGGCCAAGGGTGCTTCGTCGTCTGATCCCCGTCGTGGCTTGCGACCGGTGGCTAGTTCCCACAGGGTCAGGCCCAGGGCGTAGCAATCACTGCGCGGGTCGGCCCGCTGGCCGGTCAGGAGTTCCGGGGCCAGATAACGGGCGGTGCCGATGAGTTGGCCGGTGGCAGTCAGGTCGTTATGGCCGTGGGCCAGTCCGAGGTCGATGAGGACATAGGTGCCGGCGCTGGTCAGCATGACGTTGCCGGGCTTGAGGTCGCGGTGGACCAGGCCGGCGGCATGGATGGCGGCCAGGCCGGAGAGCATCTGGATTGCGGCATCGTGCAGGCGACGGCGATCGAAACGCCCGTTGTCGCTGAGGACCTGGCGCAGGTTGCAGCCGTCCAGCATCTCCATGACCAGGAAGGGATCGTGGGGATCAGGGTTGAAGTCGTAGACCCGTACCACATGGGGGTCGGCCAGGGCGGCCAGCGCCCGGGCCTCGGCGGCGAAACGTCGTCTGGCCTCATCGTTATCAAAGTGCTCGGCCCGGATGACCTTGATGGCGACACTGCGCTGGAGATGGGGATCGACGCCTTGATAGACCTCGCCCATGCCTCCACCGCCCAGGCGTCGTTGGATGCGATAGCGACCGATCTGCTCTACAGGCGCTGTCGTCATGCCTGCTACTGTTGTTGGTGATAGGAGGGGCGCAATGGGAAAGGCGTCAGTGGCGATGATGGCTTCAGCGGTCTACGCCTCTTGATGTCATTCGACTACCGGTAAGTGTCGATTGCCGGTCAGCAATCGAGCCAGTTGCAGATTGCCAGAACGCAGGGCTGCGATGCTGAAACTGCGTAGGGCGCGTTGGCGTTCATGGCAGGCATCCGGCAGGTCGGGGCAGAGGTGCAGGGCCCGGTCGTAGGCGGCGACGGCGCGATTGTAGAGGGGGAAAGCCTGGGCCCAGGCCCGGCGATCACATTCCCGGGCCTGGCGCAGCAGTTGGCGTCCTTCCTGCATGCTGGCCCGAGCCTCGATCTCGTTGCCCGATCTCAGCAGCCAGGCGCGTAGGTGTTCCCGCAGGGCTGGCACTGTCGGTCGTTGTTGGGGATCGGTATGCATGGCTCGACACTGGGCGGCGATCAGGGCCTTGGGTGCCTGGGGATTGACCTGTTCGATAGGGGGGAAGTCATTGCTGGCGGCCATGGCGATACTGCTGCTGATCCGATCACTGAGAAACGGCAGTCGGGCGGTCAGCAGTTCATAGAGCATGGCTCCGAGACAGAAGACGTCACAGCTGGGATGAATGGCATCGGCTTCACGCTGGGCGGCGACCTCGGGGGGCATGCAGCCAGGGGTGCCGGCGATCAGATGAATGGCCGGTCTCCAGGTCTGGGGCACGGCTGTCGAACTGAGCCTGCGGTCACGATGCGGTGCCGCCAGACCCCAGTCGAGTAGCAGTACCTCACCATAGTCGCCGACCATCACATTGCTGGCTTTGATATCCCGGTGGACCACACCGTGATCATGGGCATAGGCCAGGGCGTCACAGACCTTGATGATGATCTCAATGCCACCAGGAATATCAACCTGGGGCCATTGTCGCGAAATCCAGTGATGGAAGGATTCACCCCTGACCTGCTTCATGGCGATGTAGCAGTCGCCAGCATCGTAGACTGGAACGATGTTGGGATGTTCCAGGTACGCGGTGATGAAGGCTTCCGCCCGGAAACGTTGGGCATGGCTGCCACCCTCAATGCCGCCGACCTTGATCGCCACTGCTCGGTCAAGGCTGCGCTGGATACCTAGAAAGACATCCCCTGAACCGCCTTGGCCGATGCACTGATGCAGTTCGTAGCGCTGTTGGAAATCCTTGTCCCAATCCAGGCTGCCGCGTGCCAGCAGGAGGCGTTTGCGATGATCGACCCGATGCTGGTCTGATCCTTGGTGGGTCAGGGCATTGAGGTCTTCGGAGGTCAGACCGGCTGAGTTGCGGACGGCCTCCGGCCCGCGCAGGGTCTGCCAGGTCAGGGATTCATCGCTGCGATCATCAATGATGGTTGCAGGTCGTGGTTCTGGGAGTGGTGACAACAGGCGTCCTCCACTCCTGGTCTGGTCAACGGCCTCCTGGCGGACGGTGGGAGCATCGGTACTCCGCCGTTTGGCCGTCGTGACTCCTGCCTCCGACTGTGGCATCACGATTCCTCCCCGACGGTCTCAATCCGCCTCATGTTAAGCAGCTTGTTGCTGGTGACGAGTTTTCATCATGTCAACGACAGCACTGCTGGGAAAAAGAAGATATGATGAAGACTACACGTCTGGCGTCCGCTGCTTGCCGTGTCGCCGGGCCGCCCATGATGCTGATCATGCGCCCGGAACGGATCATCGACGCCAACGCCAATCGCGCTGCCGAGGGCCTGCGGGCCTTGGAGGAGGTGGCTCGTTTCCTGTGGGACGACGCCGCCCAGGCCCATCGTCTCAAGCAGCTGCGGCATCGTCTGCGGGCTGTGATCCCGACGGCGATGGTCCTGGCCCGTGACACGGCTGGTGATGTGGGGGTGGGGCAGGGGGTGGCCGACGAGGCCCGGCGCAGCGATCTGCGCTCGGTGGTCCGGGCCAATGCCGCCCGGGCCCAGGAGGCCCTGCGGGTGCTCGAGGAGTTCGCCAAGTTCCTGGCCCTGCCGGCCGAGGAACTGGCCGCCCTGCGCTACGACTGCTATCAGGCCGAACGCGACCTGCTGGCCCGGCTGCCGGGCGCCCGTCTGGCCGCGACCCGTCTCTATGCCCTGATCGATGTGGTGGAGGGGGGCGATCCGGTGGCCCTGGCTTCAGCGGTGGCCAGGGGCGGGGCCGGGGTGGTGCAGTTGCGGGCCAAGACCCTGTCGCCGCGTGCCTATCGCGCACTGGCCGCTGCGGTGCAGGCGGTGGTCCAGGCTGCTGGCGCCCTGTTCATCGTCAACGATCATGTGGCGGTGGCCGCTGTCCTGGGGGCTGATGGCGTCCATCTTGGCCAGGATGATCTGACGGTGGCTGATGCCCGCCGGGTTTTGCCGGCCGGCTGTCTGATCGGGGTCAGCGCCCACAATCCGGACCAGGTCCTGGCCGCCCAGCAGGCCGGGGCCGACTACCTCGGCCTGGGGCCGATCTACGGCACCCCCACCAAGCCCCATGAGCCGGTCCAGGGCCCGGCCCTGCTGGATGCGGTGGCCGGAATCCTCACGGTGCCGTCCTTTGCCATCGGCGGTCTTGATCTGGAGCGGACTCGGGCCTTGCAATCGCGCATCCCTCACGGGGTCGCCGTGGCCGGCGACCTGGCCCGGGCCGCCGATCCCCAGGCCCAGGCCGCCGCCTACCGGCAGTTGTGGCATGCAACCTGACGGATCCGAGCCGCCGTCCTGGCGGCCCCCATCCTGGCCGCGTCTGCTGTTGGTCCAAGTGCTCCAATTGCCGGCCCTGGCCCTGGTCGTGGTCAGCCCCCATGCTGCGGCCTGGTGGCTGGCCGGCCTGTGGGGCTCGGTGGTCTGCTGTCTGGGCACCGATTCCCAGTGGCGCTGGCGCAACCGGCTGCTGGTGTTCCAGGCAGCCCTGTGGTTGGCCTTGGCCATGGTCCTGGGCGCAGCATCATGACCCTAAATCCGGCTGTTGGCTTTAGACTGGAGGCTTTAGGGTTGCTCTACAAGGCGATATAGACAGATTCGGACTTTCACCCAGAAGGTGAACCGATTCTGTAAGCGTATATCCGCTTGAATAGCAACCCTAAGGCCCAAAGTC
>SLQH01000109.1 GCA_007131555.1 Planctomycetota bacterium
GAGCGTGGTGCTGGGCAGGGTCAGGGTGTCTGCCGATCACCCCCGGCAGGATCTTTGCGTTCTCTGCGCTCTCTGCGTGCGGCCATTCCGGAATATCTCACGCCCGCTTCGCTCAAGAGCGCCAAGATCGCCAAGGAAAGCCAGAAAGCTGCCTGCTTGGTTCCTTTTCCGCTGCCCGCAGGCAATGGAATTGCACTACGGATCTGCTGAAGCAATGGTCAGGCAGTGATCTTCCGTTCCATGACGGACACCGTTCTCATTCGCAGGTTTTCAAAGGCATATTTCAGCTACGAATCTCGCGAATTGAAGAGATGAAGATGAAATGTGTATTGCTGTGGTTTTCATTCGCGTGATTCGTAGTTCAAAAACCTGAACACTGCCTCTCTACATCATGCATGCATTGCGGACGGCGACCTCCGAGTAGCGTTACGCATATGACCTTGGTCTTAAGGGATTTCGTTCTCTGTCATCAGAATCTTCTTCTGTGGTAATCTGATGACGCATCCCATAGGTATGACCGAAAAAGCGTCAGTGTCCGAAATCCCAAGAAATCATGCGGTTCTTAGTGCAATTCCATTGGCTCACCTTCTGGATGAAGGCCCGAATCTGTCGATATCGCCTCGTACAGCAACCCTATAGCCCCCAGCCGGATGTAGGGTCATCCACTGTGAGGCTCCATCCCAGAGTCTCCAGGTCAGGGCATGAGGGCACGGGTGATGGCGTCTTGCAATAGACGACCAGGGGGGGCCAGAGCGATCCATGGTCCGTCGGTCATCACCAAGCCGGAGTCCACCAGGGGGGCGAGATGCTGCTCAATGCGCTGGTGGTTGTCGCCCAGGCTGGTCAGGTGTTCACGGTGGACGCCGCGCCGCAGGCGCAGGCCCAGCATCCAGGCTTCACGGAGGCGGGTTGCTGGATCAATGATCTCGACCGGCCATTGGGGCGGACCGGATCCGGCCAGGGCAGCGATGTAGGTGCTGGGATCTGAGGGACGGCTGTGTCGTTGCCCGGCGACAGTGCTGACTGCCGCCGCCCCAAGAGCGTGATAGTCATGCAGGCGCCAACAGGCCAGATTGTGTCGGCAGCGGTCGTGAGCATGGGCGAAGCTGCTGGTTTCATACGCTGGCCAGTGGCGCTCTATGGCCGTCCAGGCTGCTTCCAGGCTCTGGCCACTGGCCTCATCATCCGGAATGACCACTCGTCCCTGGGCGACATCGTCAGCCAAGGGGGTGCCGTCTTCGATGATCAGGGCGTAGGCCGACAGATGGTCAATACCTTGGTCGGCCAGCATATCGACATCCTGGGCCACAGATGCCGCCTCCTGGCCGGGCAGGGCCAGCATCAGATCGACATTGAGGCGCGGCATGATGGCTCGGGCCAGGGTGATGGCAGTGCGTGCGCGCGCGGCGTTGTGGCGGCGCCCCAGCAATGTCAGCAGGCCGTCATCAAGGCTTTGGACTCCCAGGCTCAGGCGATTGATGCCATGAGTGCGCAGCAGATGTAACATGGCCTCGTCGATATCGGCGGGGTTGGCTTCGCAGGTCCATTCGTACGCCGGGCTCAGACGCAGGCGCTGGCCCAGACCCGCCAGCAGATGATCGAGATGGACCGGGTCCAGGGCGCTGGGACTGCCGCCGCCGATGTACAGTGTCGACCAGGCTTGATCAGGAAGATGGTCGGCCTCGCGCAGCAGGGCGGCGACGTATGCCGCCTGATCCAGACTGGTGTGGCTTGGGAAGTCGCAGTAGCGGCAGCGACTGCGGCATAGCGGGATGTGGATATAGAGATGTCCACCGGAGGCGCAGGCGAAACCCTCCTGGTCGCGGGTATCAATCACGATATCATGATGCGCGTCGCGACCTGGGTATCAAGGCTGGCGATCAGGCAGGAGGGGGGATCTGGCGTGCCAGTGTCCAAACCGGTGCGGTTGATCGGTCATAGTTCGGTGCTGGCCGTGCTGGCCATCGGTCAGGTCACCTGTCTGTTGGGGCAGAGTCTGCGCGCCTTATGGCGTGACCGCCCGCGGTGGACGGTCCTGGTCGAGCAGATGTACAGCATCGGCTATCGTAGCCTGCCGGTGGTCTTGTTGACCGGCTTAAGCACCGGTCTGGTGTTGGCGGTGCAGGCCTACTATACCTTGAGCACCTTCAGGGGCGAGACGGTCACCGGGGCCATGGTGAACTATGCCCTGGTCAGCCAGCTGGCTCCGGTTCTGGTCGGCTTGATGCTGGCTGGTCGGGTAGGCTCGGCCATTGCTGCGGAAATCGGGGCCATGAAGGTCACCGAACAGCTGGATGCCCTGCGGGTCATGGGCGTTGATCCGATATCCTATCTGGTGGTGCCACGGGTGTGCGCCTGCGTGCTGCTGCTGCCGGCCCTGACTGCGGTCGGGGCCCTGGCCGGTGTGTGGGCGGCAGAGCGTCTGGCCTTGGATGTGTGGGCCATCGATCCGGCCGCCTACAGGGCTCAGATCGATCATTTTGTCGATCCCTGGGAGGTCGTGACCGGTCTGCTCAAGACCCTGGTCTTTGGAGCCATCATCGCCCTGGTGGCCTGTCGCAAGGGCCTGCGTACCGAAGGCGGATCGGCGGCCGTTGGTACAGCCTGTACCGAGGGCGTTGTGGGGGCGAGCCTGTTGATCTTGCTGAGCAATTTCGTGCTGACCCTGATGCTGCAACGCTTGCAGCAGCTGGTGCTCTGATCACGCCCAGGCATCTGCCTCATGAGGGTTGTACGGAGGGTGACAGGTTCCTAGTCAGGCATTTCGCCGAGATGAAAGCGGACGCTCTCAATCAGTTCCTTGCGACTATAGGGCTTGGCGATGTAGTCCGAAAAGCCGACCTCGCGTACCCGGGTCATGATGCCGTCACTGGTGTCAACCGTCACCGCGATCACCGGGATGTGACCAAAGACGGCGTGCTCACGGATCGCGGCGATGGTCTGGAAGCCATCCATGATAGGCATGTTGAGGTCCATCAACACCAGACGATACGCGCCCTTTTCCAGCATGGACATGGCTCGTTGGCCATGCTCCGCGACATCAACCTGATAACCCGCCTGTTGGAGGATGGATTCCACCAGTCGGCTGTTGACCGGGTTGTCCTCGACCACCAGGACCTCTGCCATGACGCATCCTTACGTGTGCGCATGCTCGCCTGACAACTGGGGAGAAAACCCCCAATGCCAGATCAGGACTGCAGGAGCCATGGTCTGGCTGAGCGACACATCGCATAGTGTGTGTGAGCACAGCTATCATACCGCATAGCCCTGGTCCATGCAAGTGATCAGTGGTCGGGACGCCAGAGCGATGAGCCGTGCTCATGTTCCAGCGGCAGATCGAACGGGCGATAAGTGCTTTCGCCGCAATGCTGTGATTATCTAAACGCGCCATCTATAGATGCATCCAAAGAGGAGATGTAACAGTTTGAGCCAGGAGTCTGTAAGCCATGGCCCGACGTGCCGCCTGGCCTGGCCATGCCATATCGTCTTCGGACTCGCCAAAAACCATCGCCCATCACACAGCCACCACGGAGCACCGGGCCTTGGCCCGCGTGCCGACGCGTGGTGTTCATGCTTTCGCCAAGAGCCGGCTTGGACGTCGGCATGATGCCCGTGAAACGGCCTCTAGATCCCGCGACTCATGATCATTGAACATAGCCGGCATTCGCCGGCGATAGGGGGCGGCTGGACAAGTGAGCGCATCTTTGTTATAGTCATCATTCGTGCTACTGGGTGTTCATTTTCTGATCAACTGCTTCGAAATGA
>SLQH01000485.1 GCA_007131555.1 Planctomycetota bacterium
CATGGCGACGTCCAGGCCGCTTTCTTGGCGAAGGCATGGCATCCACGCGTCTGCACGCGGGCCAAGGCCCGGTGCTCCGTGGTGGGTTTGGGGTAGGCGATGGTTTTTGGCGAGTCCGGAGGCGCAACAGCTGGGCTAGGAGTCTGTAAGGGATAGCGACCGAGCACAAGCGCAGCGCATTTTCGAGTCCCGATTTCGTCGAAAACCGCAGCCATAGCCATAGCTATGGTGAGGATTTCGCCGGATAGGGGCCGAAAAGGCCAAGCCAAGCGACGTGTCAGTCGATCCCTTCCAGGCTTCCAGGCCCCCCCCTCAAATCCCGGCGTGGCTGTCCTCGGCGAAGCGGTCGGTCATGCCGGCGATGTAGTCGGCGACGGTGCGGCGCAGGCCGTGGTCGGCGATCCGCGCCTGATGTTCGTCCGGCAGGCAGTCGGGGTGGTCACAGAAGAAGGTGAACAGTTCGCGCAGCATGCGGCGGGCGCGATGGAAGACCCGGTTGACCTGCCAGTGGCGATAGACCCGGGCGAACAGGAACGCTTCGAGTTCCTGCTTGGCCTGGGCCATGCTGCTGCCCAGGCCGACCAGGGGCGGGGTGGCGGCCCGCACCCCGGCCAGGCCGGTGATCCCGGCAGTGTGCAGACGGCGCAGGGTCTCGTCGGCGAGGTCGTTGATCATGGCGTCCAGCAGGGCCCGCAGGGCATGATCGATCAGCAGCTTGTCCGGGGTGGCCGTCGGTGACTGGTCGACGGCCCGCTGCCAGGCTCCACGCCATAGCGGCAGGGTGTCCAAGGCCTGGCGATCGATGATGCCGGCCCGCAGGGCGTCGTCGATGTCGTGGCAGTCGTAGGCGATGCTGTCGACGACATCGACCAGGAGGATCTCCAGCAAGGGGGCCTCATCAGGCCGGAAGCGGGCCGGCACCGCGCCCTCGGCCAGGGGCCAGGAATGCTTGACGATGCCCTCGCGCACCTCGTAGCTGAGGTTGAGGCCGGGGAAGGCGCTGTAGCGCTGCTCCAAGTCCTCGACGATGCGCAGGGTCTGGCGGTTGTGCTCGAAGCCGCCATCCTCGGCCAGCAGTTCATCCAGCATCGCCTCGCCGCGGTGACCGAAGGGCGGATGGCCCAGATCATGCAGCAGAGCGATGCATTCGACCAGGTCCTCATTGAGCCCCAGACGCCGGGCCGTGACCCGGGCCAGTTGTGACACCTCCATCGAATGGGTCAGGCGGGAGCGGAACAGGTCGCCGCTGCTGCCGATGAAGACCTGGGTCTTGTGGGCCAGCCGGCGGAAGGCCCGGGCGTGGATGATGCGATCGCGGTCACGCTGATAGTCGGTCCGCACCGGATCGGGATCACAGGCGTGGGCCCGCCCCCGGCTGTCGGCCACCGGCATGGCATAGGGGGCCAGGGTGGCGCGTTCACGCTCCTCCTGGACCAACCGATCCTGATCGACCACCGTCCGTTGCTCCCGGTTCACGCCCGACCCCCCAGGGCCTCGGCCCAGGCCAGGAAGGCCGCCGGATCAGGGTCGGTGAAGAAGGCATTGCCGGCCACCAGGTGATCGGCGCCGTCACCGACCACCATGGCCGCGGTGGCGCGGTTGATGCCGCCATCGACCTGGATCGGCAGCTGGGGCCGGGCGGCGCGCAGGGCCTGGATGCGCGGCCGGGTGGCGGCGATGAAGTCCTGGCCACCGAAGCCGGGATAGACGGTCATGATCATCACCGCCGCCACCCGGTCGATGGCCGGTAGCCACATCAGGGGATCGGTATCAGGATTGAAGGCCAGGCCCGGCTCGGCGCCGCTGGCGATCAGGGCATCGATGGCCCGGTTGATATCACGGGGACCGACCGCCTCGACATGGATGTACAACCGGTCGGCCCCGGCCCGGCGGAAGGCCTCGATATAGGGCTCGGGTCGGCTGATCATCAGGTGGACATCCAGCTGGAGATCGGTGAGCGGACGCAGGGCCGCCACCACCAGGGGACCGATGGTGATGTTGGGCACGAAGTGGCCATCCATGACATCGACATGGATGGCCTTGGCCCCGGCGGCCGCACAGCGCGCCACCTCGTCGCCGAGGCGGGCGAAATCGGCCGACAGCAGGCTGGGCAGCACCGTCACGGGTCGGGTCATGACTGTTCCTCACAGGCACCGTTCGCGCCGGCCCATTGGTGGTTGGGCCGCAGGTGCCGACAGGGTAGCATTGTGATCATGCTGGAGCGGACAACCGACAATCAACCGGCTGATGACGCCCGCATGGCGGCCGAGCTGGCCCGGCGGCTGCCCCATCTGGCCCCGGCCATCGGCATCCGCCATGGCGATGAGACCGGACACGGCGGTGGCCCCGGATGCCGATGGCTGCCGCTGCCCCGCCGCCCGGCCCTGGCGGTGGCTGTACCGGGCGATTGCCCACCGGGCACCGCCGCCCAGGTGGCCGAACTGATTGATGACACCGCCGATGACCTGGCGGCCATCGACAGCCTCTGTGCCGCTCTGCTCGACTCCTATGATGACCTGGCCCTGACCGATGAACTCGGGCGCCGCCTGCCGACCTGCGCCGAGGCCCA
This sequence comes from Planctomycetota bacterium, assembly GCA_007131555.1. Lineage (GTDB taxonomy): Bacteria > Planctomycetota > UBA11346 > UBA11346 > UBA11346 > SLQH01. Next base: position 2,570 of record SLQH01000485.1, read on the forward strand.
GGCGGTCGCAGCCCTGCTGGCCGACACCCTGGCCCAGCGCCATCCCAGCAGCGGCCTCATCGTCCTCGGCGAGGACGGGGCCTGGACCACCTGCGCCCACTGGGGCAGCGCCACCGATCAGGACCTCGATGCCGCCACCGCCGCCCTGATCGATGACCGCGAGCAGCCCCGGATCCTCGCCGTCCCGGCCCTGCCCACCGCCCTGGACCCCGCCCAGGCACCTGGCTGCCTGTGCCTGGCCCCCCTGAACGCCGCCGGCGGTCGCCGGGGTCTGATCGTCCTCGGCCATAGAAAATCCCAGGCTTTCACCAGTCGGGACGCCAAGATCCTGGAGATCATCGGCGCCCAGGGCGGGGCCTATCTCCAGCATCTGGCCCAGCAGCAGGCCCTACGCGCTGCCGCCGACCTGCGCTTGGAGATGGACCTGGCGGCCCGCATTCAGCAGCAGTTGTTACCGCGCAACCATGCCGAACTGCCCGGTTGCGATGTCGCCGGCAGCCTGCGCACCGCCCAACAGGTCGGCGGCGACTACTTCGACCACCTCTGGGATGGCCAGCGCCTGCATCTGATCATCGCCGATGTCAGCGGCCACAACCTCGCCGCCGCCTTGACCATGGCCATGGTCCGCACCGCCCTGCGCACCGCCCTGGCCGATCATCCCGGCCCCGGGGCCCTGCTAGCCACGGTCAACCGCCTGCTGTGCGACGATCTGCTGCGGGCCCGTCAGTTCGTCTCGGTGGCCGCCATCAGCTATGAGCCACCGACCGGCCACTTCACCCTGGCCATCGCCGGCCATCCTCCGGTGCTCCACCGCCGCCACGACGGCCACATCATCCGCCAGGCCGGTGACGGCCCGGTGCTGGGGCTGTTCCCCAAGGCCGACTTTGCTGAACAAGACGGCCAACTGGCCCCCGGCGACAGCCTGCTGCTGTACACTGACGGCCTGACCGAGACCCTGGACGGCGCCGGCCAGCCCTTCGGTGATGATCGGCTTGATGCGGTCGTCAGGGGGTGCACCGGCGATGCCCAGCAGCTGATCACCAGCCTGCTGGCGGCCCAGGCCACACATCGCCACCTGGATGACCTCGACGACCTCACTCTGCTGGCGCTGCACCGTCAATGACGATGCTGGCGGCGGCCAGCAGCCAGCCGGCCCGACCCTCGCGGGCGGTGAAGCGCAGACTGTTCTCGG
>SLQH01000261.1 GCA_007131555.1 Planctomycetota bacterium
AAGTAGGCGGTGATCCAGAAGTAGCGGCCGGTCAGGGCCCGCAGGATGGCGATCATGGCTTGGCATGATCATCGGCACCGGGGCAGGCCAAGCGCCATCCACAGCAAGGCCAACGCGGCGCGGATGCTCGCTTGGCTTGCCCGACCCAGGCCCAAAGATGGTCGACTCATGGCTGCCACCGCGACACTGCTGCCGCCGCCCGGCCTGACAACCGAGAGCCTGCCCGGTCCCTGGGGACTGCGCAGTTATCGCCAGTATCTGGCCACCCGTTTCGGCGCCCAGCATATCCGCAAGCTCTGCCTGCATGCCGGCTTCAGCTGTCCCAACATCGACGGCAGCCGGGGCCAGGGCGGCTGCGTGTTCTGCAACAATGCCGGCTTCGTCCCCAAGGGCCGGGAACTGCCCGACCTGCGCCAGCAATGGGATCGCGGCCGCAGCGCCCTGCGCCGCCGCCACCGTCGGGTGGATGGCTTCATCGCCTACTTCCAGGCCTTTTCCAACACTCACGGCCCCCTCGACCGCTTGCGCCGCCTGCTGGCCCCCTTGCCGCAGGACCTGCCCGAATGCGTGGGAGTGAGCATCTCCACCCGGCCCGACTGCCTTGATGAGGCGGTCCTGGAGGTCATCGCCGACCTGGCCCAACGCTGTTTCGTGACCCTGGAACTGGGCCTGCAAAGCGACCGCGACCGGGTCCTGCGTCTGGTCCGGCGCGGCCATGCCGCCGCCTGCTTCGACGATGCCGTGCAACGGGCGGCGGCCCGCGACATCGAACTCTGCGCCCATGTCATGCTCGGCCTGCCGGGCGAGGGTGAGGATGCCCCGGAGCGTCTTGGTCGCCACCTGGCGGCCTTGCCGGTGCGCTCGATCAAGATCCACAACCTCCATATCATGCGCCATACCGCCCTTGAGCGCCCCTTCCTGCGCGGGGCCCTGGCCGATCTCGACCGCCACCGCTACGCTGCCATGGTCGTGCGCCTGATCCGCCACCTGCGCCCTGATCAATATCTGCAACGGGTCATCGCCGATGCCCCCGATGACATCCTGCTGAGCGCCCCCTGGTGCCATGACAAGCAGGGCTTCCTGGCCGAACTGCGTGACCTGCTGCAGGCCGCCCCCGAGCCGATTGAGCAATGAGAGGACCTGTCATGCCCTACCCCGTGATCCGTGTCGCCATCGTCAGCCTCTGTCTGGTCGCCACGTCCTGTGGCGCTGAAACCACCGTCATCCGCAACCCCCTGCGTCATGATCGTGATGACGAAGCCGTGCGGATCTCCCTGCCCGAAGAGGCTACGACTGTGGTGGTCCGGGCCGGTGATCAGGTGCTGCCGCATCAGATCGAGACCTGGGCCGACAGGCCTGAACTGTGGACCCGGGTCACGGTGCCGGCAGAAAGCGCCGTTGAGATCAGCGCCCAACCCGGTCCGGCGTCGCCTGTCAGCCCTGATCCGCTGTGGATACGCGAGCAGGACAGGGTCATTGAACTGGGCAACGATCTCATCACCCTGCGCATTCCCGCCACTACCGCCTGGCAGGCTGGCCAGCCACCGCCGCCACCAGTGCTGGCCATCGGCCAGACTGACGGCCCCTGGCTGGGGCAGGGCGGCTGGCGGGCCGCCCCGACCTGCACCGGCTACCGGGCCACCATCATCGGTCGTGGTCCGGTCCAGATCAGCATCCTCCAGGAATGGACCTTTGCCGACGGTGGCCATCTGCGCCTGCGCCTGCGCCTGCGGCCCGGCCGACCAGAAGCCATCATCGAAGAACGCTTCGACCAGCTCGGCGAGGCCGCCTGGACCTTCGATGCCGCCCACGGATGGACTCCTCAAGACAGCCTCTACACCCAACACGGCGGCGGGGCCGGGCGACCCTTCAGCAGCAATGTCAAGGAGGGTACCCTGCTGCCCGGTCAGACCCGCATGGGCCACACCCTGGTCCATCTCCTGCCCCGCTGGAGCCAGGCCATGGACGACGGCTGGTGTGCCGCCGCGGCCGACGACCAGTTCGCCGTGGGCGCAGTCACGGTGCGGGCCGGGCAGTGGCAGTGGCCACATGACGCCCGTCTGGGCATCGAACTGGCCGATGGCGGTAATCAGATGCTGATTGTCGCCCCGCTCCAGCGTGGTGCCCGCATGTGGTGGTTGCGGGCCGCTCCCCGTGAGGCCTGGCAGACCGGAGCCCTGCGCGGGGCCCAACAGCGCTGGGGCATGGGCTGCCTCGACAAGCTCAATCAACTCTACATCCTTGATTGGCCTGAGGTCGGCGGACGAGCCGGCCTACCTGACCCCTTCGATGGCGGCAATGTCAACCCGACCGGCCACTGGCGCCAACAGGCTCGCGGTCAGCGTCGTGAAACCGGCCGCCCCGGTAACATCGGCCACCTGATCCGGCTACAAGCCATCCTTGACCCCGACTACTACGGCACCCCCCTCTACGGCTGGAGCACCCAGAATCCCAATTTCTGGACTGATGTCCTCCAGGTCCCGGCCCTGCTGGCGACCCGGGTCACGGCCCATCCGCGCTTTGAGGAGATCCGCCATCTGGTCCATCTGGCCCTGCGCCTGGATCTGCATCATGGCATCACCCTGCCCGGCGGGGCTGGTCAGGAATGCCCTGGCTACCAAGCCCATGCCCACCAGGTCTGGGCTCGCACTGCTGAGGCCGTGGAAGAACATCTCGGCTTTGATCTCCGTGAAGACGAACGCTATCAAGCCGGTCTGGACTTCCTGATCCGCAGTTCCCAGCCGGACGGCACCCAGCGCCGCATGCTGCCCACCGGCGACACCCATCCCGGTCGTGACGGACCACGGGTGATGGAGCTTGGCGACCATGACCCCCGCACCTGGACCAGCGAGGAGTTTCCCGGCTTTGGGGCCATTCTCCGTCATCGCTGCGGCAGCCCGCAGGAGACCTTCGTCGCTTTCAAGGCCGGTCCCAACCGTGGCCATTACCACGGTGACCAGTTGGCCATCCACTGGTGCCACGAGGCCCAGCCCCTGGCCGTCGACCATCACTGCTCCTATAGCCCTCGGGCGGGCCAGGAGCACATGCACAACCGGCTGTCGTTCGGCACCGAGCAGATGCCCTGGGCCAACATGGATGGTTATGAGCGTCTGATCGCCCTGACGACAACCGATGCCGCCGACATCGCCATCGCCGAGGTCGCCTCGACCCGCCTGCGGCGCATGCGACAGTTGCCGCCTGAAGAGTGGGATCAGCGCTGGGACGTGCAGCCGCTGGGTGGCACCCTGCGCTATCGCCGGGCCCTTATCCTGGTCAAGGTCCTGGACCGCGATGTCCTGATCCTGGTCGATGACTGGCAGGGACCGCAGGCCCTGGATGTGACCTTCAACCTGCATGTCCGGGCCGAGGACGGCCAGGCTCCTGACCCCCAGCGTTTCCGGTTCGATCAAGACTTGAGCGTATGGCGGGCCCGGCCCGACCAGGCCGTTCTCAACCGCCTGGATTGGCGCCATGAGAACGGCGGCGGCGAGGCCACCGTCGGCCTGCGCTGGACCCACAACGCTGCCAGCGGCCGCTTCCTCACCGTGCTCTGGCCCGGCCCCGAACTGCCACCGATCAGCGCCACCGACACGGGCCTGCGCCTGGCCGACGTCAGCGTCAACCTGGCCGCCCCCTTCGCCGACGATGGGCCGCAGGTGGTGATCAGCCGCGGCGGCAGCACCCTGGCCCAGGTCGACAGCGTCGACAAGGACCGTCATCAGGGCGAGGCCGGCCTGTTCGTGCCCGATGCCGGCTATCCC
>SLQH01000142.1 GCA_007131555.1 Planctomycetota bacterium
ACCGGCCGGGGTCGGATATCGGTGGTCTATGCAGGCCTGACACAGTTGTGAACGCGGCAGTCCGATGCAGCGGGCGACGGCGTCGACCGGCAGGTAGTTGAGGCTGTCGACCCCGAAATCGGCGGCCATCCGCGTCAGCACCTCGTCCGGCAGGGGGCCGCGGGTGACCGGGTCGGTAAGGAAGCGGGGGGCGAACAGCTCACCGATGCTCGACATGTCGATGCCGTAGAAGCACGGGCCCATGATCGGTGGGCAGGCGATGCGGACGTGGATCTCGGCCGCTTTGCCCTCGTCACGGATGTAGGCGGCGAGGTAGGAGATGGTGGTCGAGCGCACCAGCGAGTCGTCGATCAAAAAGACCTTCTTGCCCTCCAGGATGCCGCGCAGGGCGATGAATTTGCGCGCCACCTTGGCCCGGCGATCGTTGCCCTCGATGAAGGTCCGGTCGCCGCTGTAGCGGTTGCGCACCAGGCCCTCGATCGAGGGGATGCCGAGTTCGTAGGCGAAACCGTCACCGGCGGCCTTGGAGGTATCTGGCACCGGCACCACGATGTGGTCACGACCGATGGGCTGGGTCTCGATCCGGGCCAGGGCCCGGCCCATCCGGTTGCGGGCCTGATAGACCGAGCGGCCGTCAAGTTGCGAGGCGACGTGGGCGAAGTAGACCCATTCGAAGAAGCAATGACTGCGCCGGGCCCGTCGTCGCAAGCGATGATGGCGCACCTGGCCGTCGCGGACATGCAGCATGGTGCCTGGCTCGACGTCCTTGATGTCCTCAACTCCGAGGTTCTGCAAGGCGATCGATTCTGAGGCCACCAGCAGATGGCGACCACGATAACCCCAGCACAAGGGCTTGAGGCCACTGGGATCGCGGGCCACGCAGCAGTCGCCGGCCGCCGTGATCAGGGCGATCGACCAGGCCCCGTCGACGATCCGACACAGGTGACGGAAGACCTCGGCCCAGTCCCGGGGTTGGGATCCGCGCTGCTGGAAGGCGATGAAATGCATGAACAGTTCGGTATCGCAGTCCGGATAGAGCTGATGATAGCCGAGATCGTGTTGCAGGCGGGACAACAACTGGCGGTGATTGGCGACGTTGCCGTTGAAGCAGAAGCTGAACCACTTGTGCAGACGGCCATGGCGCCGCTCGTAGGGTTGGGCGTATTCGGGGTCATCGCCGCCGCTGGTGGCATAGCGGGTATGGCCGATGGCAGCGGTGCCGCGCAGGGGCTCCATCAAGGTCCGGTGCCGCTCAGCGTCATAGAGGCGGAAGACCTCGCGCACCGAGCCCAGCCCCTTGTGGGTGCGGATGCGCAGACGGTCGGCCGGATTGTAGACCGAGCAACCCGCCGCCAACTGGCCTCGATTCTGGATGTCGAGCAGCATCCGCGGGACCAGTTTGCCGACATCATCAGGCTCGTCGTACACCGTCCCGGTATGGGGGTCACGCCCCAAATCGATGGCCGCCACGATGCCACATTCCTCGTAGACCGGATCGAGCATGACGGACCTCCCTGCCTGGGCAGCGCTTTTCCACGCTACGGGGCGATCCCAGACGAGAAAATGACATTTTCGTCAGCAGTCAACGATGCCCCGTTGCCTTTATCCCGCCATGACGATGCTGGGACGGCATGAACATGACGCGCAGGGCTCGTCGTCGTCTGGTGATCCTGGTCCTGGCCCTGGGTCTGCCGCTGACCGTGCTGGCCGCCCTGACCCTGTTCCTGCTCAGCGATGGCCTGGCCTGGCGTCTGGCTGAGGCCTGGCGCGAGCGCTTTCCTGGGCGCTTGCAGGTCAGCGGTCTGCGCTTGGCGGCAGTCGATGCGATTGAGGCCCAGGGCATCCGCATTGACGATGACCAGGGCCGCCCGGTCCTGGCCCTGGAGCAGGTAGCCCTGCATGGTCGCTGGCGCCAGCCGAGGCTGCACGGAGCCCGTGTGGACCAGGCTCGCCTGGTGCTGGACGCCCCGGCCCTGGCCTTCTGGAGACAGCTCGCAGCCGGACTGGATGAGGCCCCGATGGAGCTGGTGCTGCCCCAGCCGGCCGTGGACGCCCGTGATACGATCCAGATCGACCGCCTGGACATCCGCGGCCCGGATGGACGCCAGGCCCAACTCGCCCTGCGCATCGACCATGATGCCGAGGGTCGTCGCTGGTTGATCGAGGGTCACGGTGACTACGGCCACGGTGAGCTGATCCTGCGCGACCGCCCCGCTGCCGCGCCGGATCTGCTGAGCTGGACCATCCACGACCTTGATCCCAGCCTCAGTCGGGCCCTGCTGGGGCAGGTGCTGGCCAGGTGGGGCGCAGCAGCACGCACGCAGGCACTACTCGCACTCCTGGACTGGCCGGTCTGGTCCAGCTCCGGCATGATCAGCCGTGATGATGACCAACTGCGCCTGGCCCTGGTCGCAACCTGTGACCATCCCCTGCTGCCCCGGCGCATCGACCTGCGCGGCAGCCTGACCCCGGTCCTGTCCTTGGCCACCACCCTCCATTGGGCCGATGGCCAGACCGCCGCCCTGCACCTGGGCTATGACCAGGGCCGCTGGCACCTGTCCTGGCAGGAGGGGTCGATCCCCTGGGACCCGCTCCTGGGCTGGGCCAACGCCCTGCTGCCGCCGGCCCTGGCCGGGCGCCTCAATAGCCTGCCCCTGCAACCGCGGCTGTCCCTGGCCGGTAGTAGCGCCGAGGGCCACGGCCAGCGCTGGCACGGCCGTCTGGCGGCCGAAGCCCGCATGGGCCTTGCTCATCTGGGTCTGACGGCCAGTCTGACCAGTGCCTGGCAGTACCACGACGCCGGCCTCCACCTGCACGAACTTCACCTCGACAGCCCCCTGGTGCAGCTCGGCCCGGCCACCGCTCACGGCCAGGCCACCAGCGCCGCCCTGCACTGGCAGGCCAGCACCCTCACACCAGCCGGGGCCCTGTGGCTGGACGCCGCCACCGGTCTCAACAGCGCCGCCCTGATCGCCGCCGCCCCCCAGGGCAGCCTGCACTGGGATGCCGGCCAGGGCCATCTGCGCCTGACCGGCAGCGGCGCAGACAGCGGCTGGCAGGTGGACGGCACCACCAGCGCAGACCAGCCCTGGACCCTGAGCGCCCGCCAGATGCCGGTGACGGCCCTGGCCAGCCCGGCCCTGGTGGCCGGGACCGTCAGCAGCCTGGACGGACAATGGCGCCCCGGCAGCCGAGCCTGGCACTGGCAGGCGGGCCTCGACCAACCGCGCCTGGGCCCGAGCCTCGGAGCGGGCCCTGGTGGGGCAGGCGGTGGCGGCCGCCGCGCTCGGCCTGCTCGGCATCGGCATCGGCATCTGGGGCACCGGGCTGATCGTCGGCTTCACGCTGCTCGCCTGCCTGCTGCTCGCCGCCGCGCTAGCGCTGCCGGTGCTGCTGACCGGACTTCTCCTGACCGCGCAGACGCAGGTGCGCGGCGTTCTGGGGATGTGGTTCCTGGCCGATACCCGCCAGCAACTGCCCGGCCTTTCGCTCGCCCTGATGGCGCTGATGCTGGCGCTTGCCACCAACATCGGCGTGGGCACCATGGTGTCGAGCTTCCGGCTCACCTTCACCGGCTGGCTCGACCAGCGCCTCGCGGCCGAGCTCTACGTCTCTGCCCGCGACGCGGCCGAGGCCGAGGAGTTGCGCGCGTGGCTCGCGCCCCGCACCGAGGCGATCCTGCCGGTCTGGTCGGTCACCGGCGAGATCGCCGGCAGCCCCGGCGCGGTCTTCGGGGTGAAGGACCATGCGACCTACCGC
>SLQH01000332.1 GCA_007131555.1 Planctomycetota bacterium
GCCCCTGGTCTTGGGGCGGACGGTCGTCGTCCAGGCTGGGCTGACCCTATCGCCGGACCGCGACCAGCGCCTGGTGCAGGCCCTCGATCTTGCCGATGGTCGTGTGTTGTGGCGTGTGGTGATGGCCCACGCCGGCCCCATCGATCTGGCAGGCATGACGCTTGCCAGCCCGGACGGCCCCCGTCATCTGGTGGTCACGGCCCAGGGCCAGGTCCTGGCTGCTGATGATGGGCGGCTGCTCATCGACCGCCTCTTTCCTGCCGGAGCATCCGGTCCTGGCGACAGCGCCCCGTTGCTGATCCATGACAACCGTGTCATGCGCTTTGGCCAACGATCACATACGGCGTTCGAACTGTGGCATGAGGCCGATGGGCGTCTGCTGTGGCGTCCGGTGTGGTGGTTCCGACGCCTGGGGGCCGATATGGGCGGCATGCCGGCCCTGCTGCGTGATGGCCTGGCCCTGGTGCCGCGGGTGGCGGATGATTACAGCTTGAAGAGCCCGATCCCCTGGACTCAGATCGACGTCTATGACATCGAGGACGGTCAGCACCTGGCCAAGGTCAAGCCGGCCCTGGACGATGCCCTGACGCCCTTACCTCTGGCCACGAGCGAGCATGTGCTGATCCATGCCGACCGGGGCTTGCCTGGGCCGGGGCTGGACCCGGTCAGGGCCCGTCCCCAGATCGTCTTCCTGCGACCTGGCGTGCTGCCCCAGCCCCTGGTCCGGATGGAGCTGCCGATCGGCAGTCGTCTGCATCATCCGCCGGTCCTTGCCGATGGGCTCATGGTGCTGCATCTCGACGACGAGATGCTGTGCCTGGGGCTTGCCGACCCTGCCGGGGCGGCCTATGTTGAGGATCAGCTGGCCATTCAGGTGCTGACGCGCATTGGGGATCGGCCGAACATCAGGGAACCGTTGGTTCCGGTTGCCTTGCCGATGCCAGAGGACCAGCGAGGCCTGCCGGTCTCCACTCTTCTGTCGGGGGTGACGTTCGACCGGTGGCTGGTGGCCGGGCCCTTTGCCGCCGGATCGGCCTCGGGCCCGGTCCTGCCGGAAGGACTCGATGCCGTCCCGTCATGGCCTCGTGAAGGAGGGACGGTCGATTGGGCAGGCCGCGTCAGGTCCTGGTCGTGGCCTGATCCGCAGGTGTTTCACGATGGCCCCCGTGGGATCGTGATGCGCGATGAGCGTGCCCTGTTCAGCTCTGGTCGGACACTGGATCTTCTGACCTTGGCCGGACATCGTCCCGGTCAGACCTGGTTCCTGTCCACCCTGCTGATCAACCCGACCGAGCGGGTCCTGCGTCTTGACATGCGGGCTCTTGGCGTCCGGGCCTGGATATCGGGTCGGTCTTTGCGTCATGGTGATGTCGTGCGTCTCATGCCTGGCGCGTACCCCGTGCTGCTGCGGTTCGATCTGAACCGCTTGCCGCCGGTCGATCGATCCCTGTTGGTGATCCGGCTGCGTGAGGACCAGGATCCGCGACTGCTGCTCAGCGCCTGGCACGATCGCCTGCGGGCAGCCCGGGAGGATCTGGAGCGCATCCGCGACCGGGTCCCCAATCGGGCCCTGCAGGCCAACCATCTTCTCTCCATCCTTGCATCCCAGGAGCACAGTCAATGACACCGTACGATATTGTCGACCGCATCTGCGCCGCATACGCGGCGGGCGCCATCGGTGACGCCATGGGGGCCCCGGTCGAGGGCTGGGCCAGTGGCCCGATCCGCGATCTGTTGGCCACCTGGGACTGGTCCCAGGTGATCCCGCCCCAGGGCTGGGATGGGACCTCCCATTTCTGGAAGGGGGATGGCCGGATCACCGATGACACCCTGATGGGCGAATCCCTGATGCGGGCCTATGCCGCCGCCGGCGATCATCTTGATGCCTACGGCTGGGAGCGCCATCTGCTCAGCGACCTGATGGCCACCGAGGTCTGGGTGCCTGAATACCAGCAGACCATGGCGGTGTTCGAACGTCTGTGGATCCCGGAAAAGTATCCTCGGTGGCGTTTGTACGGGAATGCCGATCCGCGCACTGCCGGGGTTGGCAATCTGGTCAATTGCGGGGTGGCGATGTATGCCTGGCCGGTGGGAGCGGTCAATGCCGGTGACCCCTATGCCGCCTATCAGGAGGCCGCCGCCCTGGCCCAGGCCCACAACGAGAGTTTCGCCGTCGAGGCGGCAGCGGTGATGGCGGCGGCCTGTGCCGCTGCCTTCATCAAGGGGGCCCGCATCACAGACGTGATCGCTGCCGCCGCTGATCTGGCCCAGGATGGCACCGGTCGCGCCATCCGGGCTGTGGTCGCGGCCAGCGATCCGGCCCAGCCGCTGCACGATGCCCTGGATGCGATGCGGGCTGCGGTATCGCCCTTTGATCAGCGTACCGGGTGTAGTGAAGAAGACCATCCCCTGCGGATCAACGGGCCCAGTGATTTCGGACGGCCCTCGCGTCTGGCCTCGATCGAGGAACTGCCGGTGGCGCTGGGCGTCCTGCGCTGGGGCGATGGGGATTTCCGTCGCACCCTGCAGGCCGGTGTCGTCTATGGCCGGGACTGCGACTCGATCGCCGGCATGGCCATGAGCCTGTGGGGCGCCATGTCCGGTACTGCGGCCATCTGCCCCTCCCTCCTGGCCGAGGTCGGTCGGGGCAGTCGCCGCGACCTGCTGGCCATCGGTCAGGCATTTGCCGTCACTTGCCAAGCGCTCCACAGCAAGGATGCCGAGCGCTGGCAGCAGCGGGCAGGGCTGTGGGTTTCACGCATAGCTGTCAGGGAGAGTCTTGTGTCAGTGTCTGGTTCTCAAACAGGAACAGGTGTGTGAGAATACTGCGGTGCGCCACATAAGACCGTGACCATCGCAATGGCGCCGCTGCTTCTTTGGATCACCTGCTTGGCCGGTGTGCTGCAGCACTTTGATCACTACACGGCATACGCGGGTCACAACACTTACGGAGGAATATGAACATGAACCATGACATGCGCATCAGCATTGTTTCTGCACTGGCAATGCTCGTAATCAGTGCAAGCCCTCAAGTGTCCGCAGCGGAGCCGGCTCCGCTTGTCGATGACGTGCTGAACATGAGCAGTCACTGGCGCTATCATTATTCAAAACCTTCAGCCGGCACGATCTATCGCGCCGAAAACGGTGAAGATCTGATTGTGCGTGAGCGTGGTGTGCACAAGGTTGGGTCCGGTTACCGACTTGAGGTTGATGACAGCGGCAATCTGCTTCGCTCCGGCGGCTGGGTGCAGAGTCCACGTGCAGATAGTTCCTGGTTCAGGCCGGAGTTTGACGATAGTGGCTGGAGAATGCGTAGGGAGCCCTTCTTTCCCGGCAGAAATCACCGCTTCGGTCACGGTCAGGATGAAAACAACCGCATGTCACGGCTTTTTATCCGCGGCAGGTTTGTCGTTAACGATCTGTCGCGGGCCACCGGCATGCGGTTGGCGTTGCAGTACCGCGGCGGTGTTGTCGTCTACTTGAATGGACACGAGATCGCGCGCGGGCATATTGGGGAACAGGTTGTCGATGCCAGCACCATGCCCGAGGATTATCCGGACGAAGCTGTCTTGTCGGACCCAAACAGGTCAGAAGAATCAGCCAGGCAGGTCACACAGTTGCGTTTACGCAGTCTTGATGGCATAGCGCTGCCGGTGCAACACCTGAGGCAGGGAGTCAATGTGTTGGCAATCAAGGTGCTTGCTTCTGCCATGCCGCATGCCGCTGCTGCGCAGCGGGGACGCGCC
>SLQH01000150.1 GCA_007131555.1 Planctomycetota bacterium
ATTTGGACAGATTCGGGCTTTCACCCAGAAGGTGAACCGATTCTGACTGCGCATATCCGCTTGAATAGCAACCCTATAGCCTAAAGTCCAAAGCCTAACTGCTGTTTTGGCATACGGCCAGGTGTCCTCCCCCAGCCTTGACCACAAGCAGTAGGGGAGGACATCGTGGCGGTATGCTAAATGAGGCCAGGTGGACGCAGCGAAGCGGCCCTTGGGCCGGACACCTGGCCTCATTTTAGGTTCACAAGTCTTGCCCAAGATCCTATGATGACGATGGGGTAGCGCGCCAGCAACGGATCAGGGTCACCGACATCGCCCAGCCCAGGAAGAACGGCAAACCGCCCAAGACCGGCGGCAGATCGAAGTGGGCCTGCGAGCCAAAAAAAACACCAAAGGCCCCCAAGATCATAAAGACCACGCCAATGGGGACGGCGAGACAAGTGCATATCTTGTCGAAGAGGTTCATGGGGCTCCTTAGATGGGCACTACGATCGCGGCAATGCCTCATCATCTGCACCCGACAAGATCGCACAAGCGCTCATGCCGACTGTGCTCACAACCTTCCCTGTCACCGGCACCGCCCCTTGCCCACCAGCCGGCTGCGATACCCTGCCGGCTTGCGGAGGACGAGCATGACCGACACTGACCCCCAAGCATATGAGCCGACCCAGATCGAGACCGCCTGGCAGCAGCGCTGGCAGGCCGAGGGGAGCTTCGTCACCCGCGACGATCTGCCTCGTGAGCAGTGCTACTACGTGCTGGAGATGTTCCCCTATCCCTCCGGCAAGCTCCACATGGGCCATGTCCGCAACTATACCATCGGCGATGCCGTGGCCCGCTACCAGCGCCTGCGCGGCCTGCATGTCCTGCATCCGATGGGCTGGGACAGCTTCGGTCTGCCGGCCGAACAGGCGGCCATCGACCGTGGCGCCCATCCCAAGACCTGGACCTACGACAACATCGCCCACATGCGCGAGCAGCTCAAGCGCATGGGTTTCAGCTATGACTGGGCCCGCGAGTTCGCCACCTCCGATCCCGGCTACGCCCACCGTGAACAGCAGTTGTTCCTGGAACTGGTCGATCAGGGTCTGGTCTACCGCAAGTCGGCCATCGTCAACTGGTCGACCGGCCTCGACTGCGTGCTGGCCAACGAACAGGTCCACGATGGCAAGTGCTGGCGCACCGGCATGCCGGTGATCCAGAAGGAGCTGCCCCAGTGGTTCCTGCGGACCACCGCCTATGCCCAGGAACTGCTCGACGGCCTGGCCACCCTCGACCAGTGGCCGGAGGCGGTGCGCAAGCAGCAGAGCGATTGGCTGGGGCGCTCACGCGGGGCCGAGATCGACTTTCCGATCGAGGGCCACGACCGCCACCTGACCGTCTTCACCACCCGCCCCGACACCGTGTTCGGGGTCACCTTCATGTCCATCGCCCCCGACCATCCCCTGGTCGCAGACCTGGTGACCGAGGCCCAACGGCCGGCCATCGACGCCCTGCGGGCCGAGATCGCCGCCCAGTCGGCTGATGAGCGCACCGGGGCCGACAGCCCCAAGAAGGGTGTGGCCACCGGGGCCTGGTGCATCAATCCGGTCAACGGCGAACGGGTCCCGATCTATGCCGCCAACTTCGTTTTGGCCGATTATGGCACCGGGGCGGTGATGGCGGTGCCAGCCCACGACACCCGCGATTTCGCCTTCGCCCAGGCCCATGACCTGCCGATCAAGCGGGTCATCGCCGAGGACGGGGTCGACCCGGCCGCCCCCATGACCGAGGCCTTCACCGCGGTCGGCACCATGATGGCCAGCGGCCACTTCGATGGCCTGCGCTCGGATGCCGGGATCGATGCGGTCATCGACTGGCTGGCCGAGCAGGGCCACGGTCGCGAGGCCATCACCTGGCGCTACCGCGACTGGGGCGTCAGTCGGCAACGCTACTGGGGCAACCCCATCCCCTACGTCTATGGCGAGAGCATGGGCATGGTGCCGCTGCGGCCCCAGGACCTGCCGGTGAGCCTGCCTGAGGACGTGGTCTTCGACGGCCGCGGCAACCCCCTGAACCGGCATCCCAGCTGGGCCACGACCGCCGCCGACGGCAGCCCCCTGACGGTCGCCACCCCGGCCGGACGCGAACCGGCCCGACGCGAGACTGATACCCTGGACACCTTCTTCGAGTCGAGCTGGTACTTCGCCCGCTACACCTGCGCCGATGCCGAGGAGCCGCTCGACCGCCGTCGGGTCGACCATTGGCTGCCGGTCGATCTCTACATCGGCGGCATCGAGCATGCCTGCATGCACCTGCTGTACGCCCGCTTCTTCCAGAAGGCCCTGTGCGACCTCGGCCACAGCAGCGTGCGCGAACCCTTCAAGCGCCTGCTCTGCCAGGGCATGGTGGTGGCCGAGACCTACTATCGTGAAGACGAGGCCGGCAACCGTACCTGGTTCAATGCCACCGAGGTCGAGGTCGAGCACGACGAACGCGGTCAGCCCCTGCGCGCCACACTGCGTCAGGACGGCCAGCCGGTAGTCATCGGCCGGATCGAGAAGATGTCGAAGTCCAAGAACAACGGCGTCGACCCCCAGGCCCTGATCGAACGCTATGGCGCCGATGCCACTCGGCTCTACGCCCTGCGGGCCGCCCCCCCGGAAAAGGACCTGTACTGGGACGACGCCGGTCTGGCCGGCGACTACCGCTTCCTGCGCCGCCTGTGGACCCATATCCATGACCGCCTGGAGGCCCTGAGCACTGCCACCAGCGGCAGCGACGACCCCGCCGACTACAGCGCCGCCGCTGATCAGGCCCTGGCCCGCAAACTGCACGCCACCATCAAGCGGGCCAGCGAGGCCATGGACCGGGACTTCGCCTTCAACACCGCCATCGCCGCCTGCATGGAACTGTTCAACGCCCTCGCCGACCAGGACCTGGGCCTGCGCCGGCGGGTGGTCGAATCCCTGCTCCTGCTGCTGGCCCCCATGACCCCCCACATCTGCGCCGAACTATGGCAACGTCTGGGCAACCAGGACCTCAGCGCCGCCCGCTGGCCTGCATACCGTGACGACGCCCTGCTGGAGGACAGCATCCGCTACCCGGTCCAGGTCAAGGGCGTGGTGCGTGGTCATCTGGAACTGCCCCGCGACCTCGACCGCGCCGCCCTGGAACAGGCCGTCCAGGCCCACCCGGTCATCACCGAGATCCTGGCCGGCCGGGAGCTCAAGCGCTTGATCGTGGTCCCAGGCAAGATCGTCAACCTGGTGGTGTGAAGAAGACGATCGAGGCAGCCGGTTGTATTCACCACAGAGAGCACAGAGGACACAGAGAGGGTGGAGGAGCGTGTTCACATCTTCTTGCTCCAAGTGAGCATTGCAGTGACAGCCACGCAAGACGGAAAAGGCCCATCATATGTCCACGATGTCTGCCTCTATCCAGTGTGGCCTTTACCCTAAAAACCGCAGTAGCACCCCATCGTCGTCGGCGCCTCCTCCTCATGTGCAGGAGCACCGTTCGTTGATCATGCCCCGTCGTTATTGTCGCAAGAACCTGGCTAGATGGCAGAGGAGCACATTGAACCTGTCTTTCGTTGAAGGCTGCTTATCCGTGGACGACGGTCTATTCCCTTGCAGAATCATAGGAGCCTGTAAGGAATAGACTGACACGTCGCCTGGCTTGGCCTTTTCGGCCCCTATCCGGCGAAATCCTCACCATAGCTACGGCTATGGCTGCGGTTTTCGACGAAATCGGGACTCGAA
>SLQH01000381.1 GCA_007131555.1 Planctomycetota bacterium
ACCGACAATGCCTATAGCAGCTTCGTCGGTCGCCTTGACACTGCCGGCCTCGGACAACTGATCATCACCGACTGCACCATCGGCCCGACTGGCGGCACCCTGGCCCTGACCTCCATCGCTGGCCGCGGCGACCTGCGCCACTCCGGCACCGACAATGCCTATAGCAGCTTCGTCGGTCGCCTTGACACTGCCGGCCTCGGACAACTGATCATCACCGACTGCACCATCGGCCCGACTGGCGGCACCCTGGCCCTGGACTGGCAGGGCATCCCGGCCTCCAGTTATGTGCTCAGCGACCCCCAACGTGGCCGCCTTGGCCTGGACGGCCAGGCCCAGATAGCAGCCCAGATCGAATGGAATCAGACGAGCATAGCCGGCACCCTGCGCTTGCACATCTCACAACTCAGCGTCACCGGGCCGCCCGACCACCCCCTGGTCAGATCCGTGCGACTGCTCAGCCAGGAGCGCAGCGATGGTCTTGACATAAGCTGGTCGTTGACCATCACCGGCAGCCCAGAGCGACCCATGGTGATCGGCGCCGACGCCGCCGGCCTGGCGCACGCCCTGGGGCAGGCCGCGGCGACCGACTAAGGACGTAAGTCGCACCAATCCCTCATCTTCATGGTCATACCAACCACCGCACCACCAGCGTGGCCAAGCCCAGGAAGGTGACAAAGCCCACGACATCGGTAATGGTGGTCAACAACACCGAGGAACTGCGGGCCGGGTCGCGACCGCAGGCCGCGATGGTCATCGGGATCAGGACTCCAGCGATGCTGGCCACGACCATCGACAAGACCATGGCCAGAGCGATCACGATCGCCAGCAGCAGTCGACCATCCCATATCCACACCAGCAGCCCGCTCACCATGGCAACTCCGCAGGCATTGACGACAGCCCCCAGCACCTGCCGCCACAAGATCCGGCGGCTCAGGCCAGGACGGACATCGCCGGTCAGCAGACCGCGCATCACCACCGCCAGGGTCTGGGCCCCGGTCACGGCACTCTGACCGGCCACTACCGGCAGCAGCACGGCAAGGGCGGTGACCATGGCAATGGTCGACTCGAACAGGCCGACGGCGGCAGCGGCCAGGAAGGTGGCGGCCAGATTGAACAACAACCACGGAAACCGGCCCTTGACCACCGCCAGCACCGGATCAAGGGGCCGTTCGCTCGCTGCAACACCGACCATCTGCTGGATATGGTCGTAAGCAGCGTCAGCACTGGCTTCGATCACCGCATCATGATGGACCACCCCAAGCAGATGCCGTTCATCATCAACCACCGGCAACACGGCATAACCATAGACCGTGAACACCTCAATGATGCGCTGACGATCTTCGAGCGCTGATACCGTAATCAGCTCACGTCGCATGATATCGGCCACCGGAGTGGCCGGATCAGCCAGCAGGACATCGCGCATCATCAACACTCCGCACAACTGCCGCTGGTCATCAACAACATAGAGGTAATGCAGAGAACCCGGCGCAGAGTGACGGATCACCTCAATGGCTTCACCAATGCTCACGCGTTCACGCAGGGTCGCCACTCGGGTATCCATCAGGGCGCCGGCGCTCTCTCTGGGATAGGCCACCAGACGACGCTGGACGGCCGCCACCTCCGGAGGCAGGCGTTCCAACAAGGCCGCACGACTGTCCTCGTCGATCTGCTGCAAGATGCGTGTCGCCACCCGATCTGGCAGACGGTGGATCAAGTCCGCACAAGCCACCGACTCAAGGTGCAGCAACAGATGACCGGCCGCATGCGGCAACATGCGTTCCAGGACCCGGACAGCGACATCGACCGGCCATGCCTGCAACTGACCAAGAGCCGCCTGTGGATCGGCCTGCTCCAGGATCGTCGCTGCCGTATCAGGATGATGCCGCACCAAGGTGGTGGTCAGGGTATCCATGACGAAAACCTCGCTGGCCCTCAGCGTATGATATCAGGGACCATGGTCCAGGCAGACAGCAACGACCACGAGCAGGGCTCCGACATCGGGGCCGACAAGGCCAGGCGATGCGTCGGTCTATTCCTGACATGCTCCCGGCACAGCGATCAACGATTGCTCCTCACATGGACCTCACTATGATTGTAGTCATGGCATCTCCTGCCGTTTCTCTCTGCCACTCTCCAGATGACGCCCAGTCAGGTCAGGCCACGTGCCTGTCATCCTTTGGCGCCCGGCAGCGTGTGATCATCCTGCTGTTGTGCTGGGGTGGATTGGCCGGCACCCACGCCGCCGTCAACATCTCCTTCCCACCCCATCAGGTGAGCTTCCACTGGAGTTCGATCCTGCCCCTGATGGCGCTCCTGGCCTATGGTCGCCGGGCCATGTGGCTGGTCGCCCTGCCAGGCCTGATGCTGATATCGCCCCTCTTTTTTTGGCCAACCAATGGCTGGGGCAACCTGGTGGACATGGTAAACAATGGGGCCTGGATCATCATCCACGCCCACTGCGCCTCCCGGCGACAGCAGGAGGCCGCCTGGTGGAACCATCCCTATGCCGCCCAGGCACTCCATTGCGCCCTCTTCGCCCTCATGTACCTGACGCTGTTCCCCGCCCTGTTCGCCTTCAATCCACCACCCTGGTTCCCGGATGCCGCCACCAGCATGCCCCGCAACATCCTGCACGCCATCGTGACCAAGAGCATGGTCTGCTCCTTCGCCATGATCGTCTTCGCCGAGGCCCTCCTGCGCGTCCCCCAGCTGCGCCAGCTGCTGGGCCTGCCGGTGGGCGATCACAGCCGCCATGACGGCATCATTGTCGGCATCTCGGCCCTGTTCAGCCTGGCCCTGGTCATCCTGTCCCGGACCCTGATCATCTTTCTCTTCGCCACCGGTAGCAACAGCGTCGGCTTCTTCGACTTCAGCGGACCAGAGATCATCAACGCTATCCTGCTACTGCCCATTTGCGTCATGGCTGGTTCCCTGGTCGCCAGCTACCTGGGCGAGCGCAACGCCGCCATGGCCGCCCTGCGCCGCCAGAATGACCGCCTGGCTAACATCCTCGACGGAGTGGAGGCCGGCACCTGGGAATGGAACGTCCAGACCGGCGAGGCGATCTTCAACCAACGCTTCGCCGCCATGGCCGGCTACAGTCTGGAGGAGCTGGCCCCCCTCTCCATCGCCACCTGGCGACGGCTGGCCCACCCTGAGGACCTGGTCCGCAGCGATGCCCTGCTGGAGCAGCACTTCAGCGGCACCCTGCCCTCCTACGAGATGGAGTGCCGCATCCGCCATCGCGATGGCCACTGGGTCTGGGTCCTGGACCGCGGCAAGGTCATCTCGCGTGATGAACAGGGGCGGCCGCTGTGGGTCTACGGCACCCACCAGGACATCAGCGACCACATGCACCTGCAGGTCTACCGCGATCTGAGTCGTGAAATCCTGACGATGCTCTACGCCGATGACCATGACCTGCGCGAGGTCATCAGCCGAGGGCTGCGCCATCTGCGCGACCGGACCAGCCTGGCAGCGGCCGGCCTGCGCCTGGTCGAGGCCGGGGACTTTCCGTATCTGAGCCACGACGGCTTTCCCCAGGACTTCATCGACGCCGAGAACTCCCTGATCGCCCGTGACAGCACCGGCACCGTGTGCCGCAATGAGGATGGCAGCGTCTGTCTGTCCTGCACCTGCGGCCTGGTCCTCAGTGGCCAGACCGATCCCAGCACGGCCCTGTTCACCAAGGGCGGCAGCGCCTGGACCAACGACGCCGCCGCCCTGCTCGACCTGCCG
>SLQH01000191.1 GCA_007131555.1 Planctomycetota bacterium
CAAAACCCGAAAGGATGCAAAGGTTTAGAAGAAGCGAGAGAACAGTTACTTTTTTCATGGCAATAGGGTTTGTTTGTAAACGCTGGTATTATCATTTACAAACATAGCCCGTATGCTTAGCAAAAGCAAATTTTCGACATAGACATTATATGAACATGTGAGAGATGCTTTTAAGCCTAATAGCCTCTTTTTTAATGTTTAGAAGGCTGTTGCCTTGCACAGCAGGCAAACACAAGGTTGTTTTTCTCGGAGAATGTGCTTAGATTTGATATAGTTTTTCTTCAAAAAGCTTATGCCTTTCTGAATAAAAGCATTACTGTTTTCCAAATATTGTTTAATAAAATCCACTGCATCCTTATCAGCAAACACAATGATTATAACAATTATACGAATGTTTAATTCATTTTCTTTTGCCTGCCATTCTATAAAATAAAACCAACAACCATGAAGAGATTTTTACTTTTTTCAATCAGCATTTGTCTTTTTGTATTCACCGTCCATGCTGCCGATTATTATTGGGTTGGCGGCACAGGCAACTGGTCTGACCATGCCGCTCACTGGGCAACCGAATCTGGTGGAACGACGTTTCATCCGCAACCACCCACCCCAAACGACAACGTTTTTTTCGACACAAACTCTTTCCCTGATGGCGGCGCAGTAGTAACCATAGACGTTGATGCCTATTGCAACAACATGGATTGGAGTGACGTTGTGAACAGCCCGGAGCTGGCCGGTGTTTGGTCAGTGAGTCTGCATATTCACGGCTCACTTACCTTCATTGAAGAGATGGACTTCAGCTATTCAGGTAATGTATATTTTGAGTCGTCGGCTGGCGGCACCCCGCTGACCAGTGCGGGGCAACAGTTTAAAAGAAACGTCTATTTCCAAGGGTTTGGCGGCTACATTTTGCAGGATGCCTTTCAGCAGGTGGGTGGTCAAAGTGTGTTCCTCAATAGTGGAAGCCTCGATTTGAACCACCAGGATTTCACCGTTAACATTTTTAACACAAACAATGAAAATATCAGGTCGTTGTTCCTCAGAACCTCAGAGATTACCATTACATCTTCATCCAACAGTGCATTCTCTTTCAGGGGCGAGAACCTTACCCTGGATGCGGGCACATCAACCATAAGGTTTATCACTGGAGGGGCAAACCTTAGCCATGGATGGCCTTACGGCGACGGACAGGCATTCTGGGATGTAATATTTGAAGCAGAAACAGGCTCATCAACAGCCTCAAATCACGGAGGGTCGTTTAACAGCATTGTGTTTAACAGCACGGGCAGTATTTCAGGTGGGATGACGGTAAACACCCTGACATTCAATGGGGACGGAACGGTCTCTTCGCACGGCAATAACATCAGCACCTTACACTTCAATGCAAATGCCACCATCAATAACGACGGAACATATGGACATGTTACGTTTAGCGGCAATGCCACCATCAACGGCAATAATGTGTTTGACACCATTGAGTTGTCAGCAGGCATGTCGTACACATTTTCTGCTGGCAGAATGCAGCTGATTACCGGCGATCTCATTGCTACCGGCACATGTGTCAACCCGATCACACTGCAGTCGGGCACCGCAGGTACACAAACCAGCATCAATAAAAACAGCGGCAGCATCACTATAGATTATTGCAGTTTGCGCAATATCAGTTCGGGCGGTGGGGCGAGTTTTACGGCGAACAACTCTTACGACCTTGGCAATAACAGTGGCTGGACAATCAATCAGCCCGCTCCGCTCAATTTATACTGGGTTGGCGGTAGCGGAAACTGGAACGACATTTCGAACTGGTCGTTTGCTAACGGTGGCGAAGGCGGAGCGTGCATCCCATCATTTATTGATAATGTATATTTTAACGCCAACTCGTTTGATGAACCCGGGCAAATTGTAACCATAACCGGCGATGAAAACAACAGGATATATTGCAACAACATGAACTGGACAGGGGTTACCAACAGCCCCGTATTGGCCGGTGCATCATCGCAAATACTGCACCTATACGGTTCAATGATATTATCAAACAACATGGAATGGAGCTATACAGGACCGGCTATTTTTCAGGCTACAGACGATGGCAAAAACATTTACACTGCCAGCGTTTTGATCAACAGCGACATGCGATTCAGGGGGCAGGGGGGCGAATGGACGCTACAAAGCGCGTTGAACATGCCCGGAAAAACATTGTTTTTGGAAGGGGGCTCGCTGATCACAAACAATTACCCGCTTACCGTCAGCATCTTTAATTCATTCAACATCAACACCCGCTCACTTAGTTTGGGCACATCGGAGCTTACCATTACATCATCATCCTGGGGTGCGTTTTATTTCAGGGGCGATAACTTTAGCTTTGACGCCGGCACTTCGCTGATCAGGTTTGTTACAGCCGGTGCCAACCTCAATCATGGCAACAATTGGGGGCCGGGACTGAATTTTCATGATGTGATATTCGAAGCAGAATCGGGATCATCAAGTGTTTCGAACTCACCGGGCTCATTCAACACTTTGACGTTTAACAGTACAGGAAGCGTCAGCGGGGGTAATGCAATCAACACCCTTACATTTCACAATACCGGCACAATCGGAACCAATGGCAATGAAATAGATCATGTAGTGTTTCATGCCAATGCAACAATCAATCAAAACGGTACTTACCAGAACGTAACCATGCATGGTGATGGCACAATAACAGGTCACAATACATTTGGAACGCTGACATTATCACCTGGAAGGCAATACATATTCACTGCCGGAAGAACGCAAACCTTTCTTGAGGGGATTATTGCTGAAGGTACAGAGAGCGATTTTATAACCATACGGTCGAATACGGCGAACAGCCATTCTACCTTTTTTAAGGAGAGTGGTGAGATCAACGTTGATTATGTGTATTTGCGCGACAATCATGCCACCGGCGATGCCGTGTTTACGGCTAACAATTCGATAGACCTTGGAAACAACGATGGCTGGACGATCATTGCGCCGCCGGGTAGGGATTTTCATTGGGTAGGCGGCAGCGGCAACTGGAACGACCCCGGCAACTGGTCGCTCTCTGACACCGGTGGCGAAGGCGGCGCAGGTGTGCCATCAGCCAACGACAATGCATTCTTTAATGAATATTCATTTTCAGAAGAAGGCCAGGTAGTAACCCTCGTTGGAGATGATGCCAACAACATCATGATCAACAACATAGACTGGACAGGGGTAACATACAACCCTGAACTTGCCGGTGCCTCAACACAAAACCTGCGGATATACGGGTCATTTACTTTAAGCCCCGATATGAACTATGCCTTTGAAGGGCGGCTCTATTTTGAGTCAACAGATACCGGAAACACCATAAAAACAGCAGGAAACACGCTTGACAAGAATAACTTGTATCTTATTGGAGTTGGGGGCGAATGGATTCTTGAAGATGCCTTAGACCTGGGCTCCCAAACTCTTTTCCTGGTATATGGAACATTTAACACCAATAATCATGATGTCCAGGCAGCCATTTTCAACTCAAATTACAGCGGCAATGAACGAACGCTCATACTAGGGTCATCAGTCATTACACTATCATCTAACTCTTTGTATACAATACGCTTTCATGGCAGCGGTATGAACCTCGATGCAGGTACATCACTGATCAGGTTTACCGGTGTAGGGCCTGGTATGTATAATATTTCCGGTGGCGGGCTTTTCTTTCATGATGTTGTATTCGAGTCAATATC
>SLQH01000561.1 GCA_007131555.1 Planctomycetota bacterium
AACGCCCGGCGTCTGGCCATCGGGATAGCCATGCTCTTGACTCCGGTGGCGGTGTTGCTGTGTCGTCTGTTGCTGGGCTTGGTGTCAGGTACGCTGTTCAACGGTGGTCCCCCGTCGTCTGAACCCAGGGTTGATCACCCACGTTGTCCACATGAAACACTCGGGAGAACACCATGACCATGATGATCCGTGATCTGTCCGCCTCGCGGCAATGGCGATCGGGGCTGGTCCTGCTTCTTCTGGTTGTCATTATTCATGGTTGCGGGGCCGGAGCTCCGTCTAGCGACGAGACCGATGTCGCCGAGGATGAGCCGGCGCCCACTGCAGAGGAGACGGCTCCGGAGTCATCTGAGACGGTGGATCCAGGAGATGAGGTTGCGCCGCGGGTCACCCTCGCTGTGCCGGACGCCCAGATCGAATTTCACGGGCGTCTGCGCGATGCTCCGCTGTGGGTGCGGCTGTATCCCCGTGACGAGTCCATCGGGGGACGGCGTCTGTTGGCGTTGTCCTACGCCCAGCCGGATCAGGAGGAGACCGATGGGGTCGTCTTGGCCGATCATCCTGAGTTGCTGGTTGATGATGTGTTGCGCATCTATCAATGGAGCGAGGGTGGCGGCAGCATTTCTGGTCTGCTGTACCGGGGCTCTGAGCGCGGCTACGAGGTGGTCCATGAACGAGAACGCGACGAGGGCGATCAGCGTGTGCCCTACGAGAAGGAACTCCAGGTTGCTGGCCCAGCGGCCTGGGATCTCCGCTTGGCCCCGGTACTCCTGGCGCTGATCTGGCAACCGCAGACCAGTTCGCCCGTCATCCCTTTGCGCGATTTCTTCGGCCCCCGGGCGGGCGTCCCTCTGACCCTGCAGTGGCAGGGTGACCAGGTGCGCATCGGCGACCAGGAGTACCGCATTGATGCCGATGCCGAGGGCCGTCTGGCCGCCCTGCGCGATCATCGCGGCAGTATCGTGCTGGAGGTTGACGGCTGGCGTCCCCTGCTGGAGCCCGCTGCCGCCCAGTTGCAAGCGCAAGAACGGCAGCGTCGGCTGGAGGACTATCTCGACCGTCCGTCCGATGCCGACCACGTCGATCTTCAGGAGAAGCTTGATACTGGTCGCATGGAGGTCATCGACGTCGACGAGTAGTATCGGGGCATCTGCCCCATAGCATGCGGCGACATGGTCATGTCAGAACCCGGTATGAATCACCGTCGCCGTGAGCATGTCAACGGCTCGGCGGATGGTGTCATCCAGGGGGTCGGGGGCACCAGTATGGCGGGTCCGGGCCCGATGCAGGTGTTGTTGACGATCCTGGGGCACCGCGACATCGGGCATCAAGGCCCGGTTGGCGTCGCGGCGCTCCCTGGCCCCGTGGTAGTGGGCCACGGTCAGCAGTACTGCGCTGTTGCCGGGTAACATGAACTGTTGTTGGATGGCGGTCTTGCCGGCGCTCGTCTGGCCAACCACCACCGCCCGGCGGTGGTCCTGCAGGGCCCCGGCCAGGATCTCAGCGCTGGATGCGGTATGGGCATCGATCAGCACCGCCAACGGCCAATGAGGATAGGTGTTGTCACTGCGCGCCATATGGCGGGCCTGATGAGTCGGATTGCGAGACACCTGGGCCACGATCAGGGTGCCATCGCCGTGGTGGTTGAGGAAGGCGTCGGCAATTGCGACCGCCGACTGGAGATGGCCGCCGCCATTGCCGCGCAGGTCGATGATCAGGGCCTTGAGCCCCTGATCGCGTAGGCCGTCGACGGCCTCGCGGAAGGCGTGGGCGGTGGACGTGTCGATGGTCCTGCCACGTTGCTGGGAACCGGCTACGAAACGGTGGATGGCGAGGTAGCCGATCCCCAGTTGCGGCGCCAGGATTGTGGCATCGGCGACCCCGTGATGATCGATTGTGGCCCGTACCAGGGTGACCTCCTCGATCATGCCATCAGCCTGGCGTAGGCGCAGCGTGCAGTCATCGCCCAGGCGCATGAATCGATTGCGGATTTCGACCAGGTTCAGGTCCTGTAGTTCGTGGTCGTCGAGGGCTTCGATCACCGCTCCGCGCACCAGTCCGCCGGCGGCGGCCGGGGAGCCGGGGATCACCCGCGAGACCAGTGCCCGTTCGTTGGCGGCATCGTGATACCAATCGAATCCGAAGCCCAGCACCGGCCCTTCGGGATCACGGTTGCGCAGCACCACTTCCTCGGGGCTGAGGTAGCGGCTGTGGCGATCAAGGCCCTCCATCATGCCGCGCAGGGCTCCGTCCCATAGCTGCTCACGGGTGACCGGGCGGTAGAACTCGCGCTCGACCAGTCGGGTGAAGTCTTCCAGGGCCTTGAAGCGGTCGAGCAGGGCTTGCATATCGTCGCTGGCCCCAGGAAGCGTGGGGTTACCGACCAGGGCCAAGACGACGAGGGGCAAGATCAGGCGTGACATGATGTTCCTTTCGCGCACCGGGTGGGCGATGTCGGTTCCCTGCCAACGCTCACCGCGTGCCAATACCCCTGGGCCGATGGGTCGGATGGACGATGGGCGTCAGGATCTCGACCTGCTCGTCAATCGCTGTCGCCTCATCTCGCAGAGCTGCAGCCTGATCATGATCTTCGGCCAGCTGGCGGAGGTAGGCCGCCAATTGCAGGCGCAGATCAAGACCGGCCGGATGGAGAGCGACGGCCCGTCGCTGAGCCGAGATGGCTCCGTCCAGATCGCCGCGCCGGGCCCGGCTGTCGGCCAGTCTGACCCAGGCCGGTAGATGATCAGGTAGATCCTCGGCCAGGGCTTCGATGCGGTGGTGGTCGCCGGTCAGGGCGGCCAGGCGCAGGGCCAGATGGGGGGCCTGCGGCCACCCGTCGATCGCGGTCTCGACGGCGTCGAGGGCGGTCGCGATCAGACGCCGGGGTTCGTCGCTGGGCCGGCCGAGCCGGTGGCCCAGATCGGCCAGCAGGGCTGGGTGATCATCGCCGCGTCGGGGATCGCGCAGGGCTTCCAAGTGATCGAGCGTGGTCGCGGCGCTGGTCAGTTGCTGCCCACGCTGCCAGGCCCAGGCGGCGGCCGCAACCAGCACCAACCACAGCACCGGGGCCAGGCGGCGCAGGGCCACAGGTCCGGGGGGCTGCTCGGCAGGTCGGCGCAGGGCCAGAGCCAGGGCGATGGCGCTGCCGGTGAGGGCCAGATTGTGGAGATGGAAATCGATCAGACAGGCCAGGGCGAAGGTGGCCAGAGCCCACCACACACTCGCCGCCGGGGCCGCCGGCAGCCGCAACAGGGCGCGTGCCACCAGGGCCATGATCAGGCCCAGGCCGGTGGCGTAGGCCAGGACCACGGCGATATGCTCGCCGCCCGGCCAGAAGGCAAGGTTGTCGCTGTCCAGGGCCTCGAAGGCGACAGCGTAGGGCAGGGCCAGGGCCAGCACCCAGGCTAGGCGCCGGGGCCGGGTGAGGTCGGTATGGTCATCGCACGGCTCCTGGCCAGGCGGTGGTTTCCCGACCACCAGCAGCAGCAGCACCGTGAGAGTCAGGGCTGCGGGCAGGCCGGCGGCCACCGCCGCGTCGATCACCGCATTGTGGGCCAGACGGCTGTACTCGGCGTTGACCGGGAGCACCCGACCAGCCTGTTCGGCGTAGCCATCCAGACCCCAGCCGCGCCAGGGCCGTTCCAGGAACAGGTCCCAGGCGGCCTGCCAGTAGCGGGTCCGGACGGTGATATTGGCATCCAGCAGACCATTGTGG
>SLQH01000522.1 GCA_007131555.1 Planctomycetota bacterium
AACCGCGACAGTCAATGTCCGTCGCGCCGCGGCTTGAAGCAACGCTAGTCATTTTTGTTGGTGCCCATGATCACGAGTCGCGGCATCTGCAAGCCATGGCACGGGCGTCCTGCCGCCGGTCTGGCTGGTTCTTGTAGATGGCATGGGAACCGCGCGTAGGCACGCGGGCCAAGGCCCGGTGCTCCGTGGTGGTTTTGTGACAGGCGATCGGTATTGGCGAGTCCGGGACCGAAAAGGCCAAGCCAAGCGACGTGTCAGTCTATTCTTTACAGACTCCTAGGCAGTCACAATGGCTTGTCGCTTCCTCCTCAACGGCCGGGAACCACACTTGCCGTCCATGGTCGATCCTGCTCCATGCCCTCCGACCGGTCGATCCGTCTCCTGGGCGGCCCTGATCCGGGTCATGCGCGAGGAGGAGACCAACAGCGCGCAGCACCTGCGCATCACTATCCATGACGGCGCACCGCATCTGGCCCCAGGCCCGCCCCCCCAGGTCGTCCCACCGGGATGTTGCGCCGCCCTGGATGACTGCGGCACGATCCACCAGGGGGCCGGCCAGCTTCAGGGCGATGATGGGGCCTTTTTGCCGGTGCTCATCAGTGGTCCCTGGCGGGCCCTACTGCTGGCTGATGGCCAGCCGCTGCGCCGGGGCCAGGCGGTCCTGCTGCCCGCCGCCCTGGCCCAGGCCCTGATCGCCGCCGAGCAGGCCGTCAGGCTGCCGGCCGCCCTGGCCCACAACGCCCGCCCACCAGCCACCGGCCCGATCAGCCCCGCAGCCCTGCCGGCCCATGCCGCCGACCAGATACCGGCTCCTGTGCTGCCCCACCCCCAGCCGGCCAGCGACCTGACGGCCCTGGAGCGGACGAGCCCGGCCCTGGCCCGGACCCTGCTCGCCTGTCTTGACCGGCAACGCCCAGCCTTCGATCTGATCGGCACCGATCCGGCCGACGCCGCCGGCTGCTGTCCAAGCCCGCTGGTCGGCGAGGCCCTAGGTCTGGTGGCGGCCGGGATCCTGGCCGCCCAGCCGGACCCCAACGCCCCAGCGCATCGGGTCCGGACCCGCTTCGCCTTCGCCGCTGATGATCGCGGGAACGACGCCCCCATGCGCCAGGCGGTGGCCCTGGCCCTGGCCCCGCGCCGCCCGGCCCTGCGCCGGGGCCTGATCCTGCGCCGTCTGCTGCAGGGCCTGCTGCTGGGCCTGGTGATCAGCACCACGGTCGTGACCCTGGGGCGCCTGATCCTGCGCCCGGCGGCGATCCATCCCGACGGCGACCTGATCAGCGGCCTGGACCTGCCCTCCGGGCGCTTCGTGCTCCTGGCCCTGCTCCAGAACCAGGACCGCTGCGAACCCTGCGAGATGATGGCGGCAGTGGCCCAGGAGCTGGTCGCCGGACCCCTGGCCCCGGCAGCGGCGGCCGGACGCCTGCATCTGGTGACCATCGATCTCACCCTGCCCCAGCATCGCCACCTGATCGGCCACTATCGCCTGCCCCTGATCTCGGCCCTGGTGGCGGCCCAGGTGGTCGACCGGCAGGTGGTCACCGACATCGTCCTGGCCGACACCGCCACCCTGATCCAGCGGCCCGACCGCGCCCAGCTCGCCCAGGTCATCCTGGAGCAGGTCCAGGCCTGGCTGGAGGTCTGGCCATGAGCGCCATCCTCAGCGCCCTGGGCCTGGGCCTGCTGCTGTGCATCCAGCCCTGTCCGCTGGCTATCAATCTGGCGGCGGTGGCGGCCCTGGGCAGCAGCGGCGGCGGATGGCGGGTCCTGATGGTGTTCCTGGTCACCCGTCTGCTGGGCTATCTCGTCCTGGCCCTGCTGGCCATGCATCTGCTCGCGGCCGAGGCCTGGCCCTGGCAGCTCGGCGGCCAGTTGATGGGGCCGGCCCTGATCCTCCTGGGCATGGTCCAGACCGGCCTGCTGCCGCGCCCCCGCTGGTGGCGGCCGCTGCGGATGTCCATCCAGCACCAGGGGACCGGACCGGCCATCGCCATCGGTCTGGTCAGCGTCATCGCCCTGTGTCCGGCCTCGGCCGCCCTGTTCCTGCTGGTCCTGATCCCCATGGCGGTTGAGCACGGGCAGGTCCTGATCCTGGCCTTCGCCATCGGGGCCAGTCTACCGATCCTGGCCCTGGCCTGGCTGGTGGCCGGACCCTGTTGCCAGCGGACCCTCACCGGCCTGCGCCTGGCCGGTGGCGCCGCCCTCATCGCCCTCGGCCTGTATCAGAGTCTGATGGTGCTGATGGCCGCATGAGCACGTTGCGCCGGCGCTGGCCAGCGACAGACTGATGGCCATGGACATCATCCTCAACGGCGCGGCCCGCACGGTCGCCGCGCCCACGATCGCTGACTTGTTGATCGAACTTGATCTGGCCCAGGCCCGGGTGGCGGTGGAGCGCAACGGTGATCTGGTGCCCCGCGCCCGCCATGCGCAGACCCCGGTCTGCGCTGGCGACCGGATCGAGGTCGTGACCCTGGTCGGCGGCGGCTAGGAGGCCCGGCCATGGTCCTGCCGATGGCCCTGCATGCCAGCCAGTGCCTGGTGACCCTCCAGATCGGGGCCCGGCGCCTGAGCGCGACCGTGGCCTGGATCCAGGACGACAGCGAACGGGTGGTGACCCATCGCAGCATCGAATGCGACTGGGCCACCCTCAACCGCCGAGGGCGGCAGGTGGCCATCGCCGAGGTCATCGATCTGGCCGCCAGCTCGGCCGGGGTCGAGGTGTTCTCGGTCTTCGTAGCCATCGCCGATCCCTCGCTGCGGGCCAACTTCGCCTCGGGCTTCGTCGATCTCGGCCAGGAGATGACCTTCACCGAGGAGGATCGCTTCCGGTCCCTGGCCCGGGCCACCCATCAGGCCATCGGCACCGATCGCGAGGTCCTCCATGCCCTGCCCCAGCACTGGGCCATCCGCAACAGCAATGGCGAAAGCGCCGTTCCCAACCCGGTCGGGCAACGCGGCACCCGACTGACCTGCCACGTCCTGCTGGTGACCGTCTTGCGTGACATCAAGCACGAGATCGCCAGCCTCCTGGCTGAAATGCAGATCGCCCTGGAAGGATTGATCGCCCCGCCCGTAGCCTTGTACCGCGGCATGTCCAGCACTCTGCATAAGAGCGGCAGCAGTGTCATCATCGACATCGGAGCCCGCCATACCCATCTCATGGTCCATCGCAAAGGGCGCTTGATCCACCTCGAGACCCATCGCTATGGCGGCGATGACATCACTGAACGGATCGCCCATGAACTGGACATCGGCTTCAGCCAGGCCGAGGAGATGAAGTGCGGAGTAGACCTCTCCGCCCGTGCTCGGGGCACCGACCCCGACGGCCAGACCTACTTATGGCGCGACATCCAGGAACGCCAACGCCTGATGGCTCCCACCGCTCGGGTCTGTGATCAGTCCCTGCGCGCCTTTCTTGGCGAACGGGCCAGAATCCTGCGTGATCACGATCTGCTCTCACAACGCGGGCGGGTTCACCTGGTTGGCCGCGGCGCTGCCTTAGGAGGCCTACGCGAACTGGTGGCCGAGCTCTTTGCCATGCCGGTGGTGTTGGGCACCAATACCAATGATCGTGAAATCAGCACCGAACTGACCGACCTGATGACTGTCGGCCTGATCCGACAAGCCGCCAGTGAACGGGCCCATCAACTGCGCGAACGGGGCGGCAGCAGCATCCATCACGTCACCACGGCAGCCGCCTCACTGTGGC
>SLQH01000528.1 GCA_007131555.1 Planctomycetota bacterium
GATCTCCCAGACCTCGCCGCCACCCTGCGCCAACGCGGCCGGGCCCTGCATGAGGAAAGCGTGATCGAGGAGTTGCTGGGGGATCTGGCGGGCCAGGATCCGGCTTTACCGCAAGTCCCCCTGCCCATATCGACCCCGTAGACCATTGGCCGCCTGGGCGACCTGCTTGTCGGCGCGCAGTACCCGGACCAATTGGCTGCTGCTGATGCCCAGGGCGGCGGCGGCGGGTGCCAGGCGGCCCTGGTGGGCGTCAAGGGCGTCGAGCAGGACGGCCACCACCAGATGATAGCCGCTGGCGGCGGCCGTCACCGGTAGGCGTTGACCCTGGCGGCGGCTGGCCACCCAGGCCGGATCGGCCTGGCCGCGCTGGGCACAGGCCAGGCGCAGGCGCAGATGGCGCAAGGCCCGGCGACGGTTGGCGAGTCGTTCGCGCATATCAGAGCACACCGCGTCAATGCCGCTGCTACGGTGGACCAGGCGCACTGCGCTGGCAGTGCGGTTGGCATGCTGCCCACCCGGCCCACGCGCCTGTCCGGCCTGCTCATCACAACGGGCCAACAGGTCGGCATCGTCAAGGGCGTAGTCGGGCAGGCTCATGGGCACTTCAGACAACCTCCCCTGGGAGAGGCGAACTCTTGCTCGCCTTCATGAAAAACAGAAGGGGCGTGAAGCGCCCCGGCCGATTTCGGAGGCTATGCGAGGCGCCCCCATGGATCACCCGGATCACAGACCGACAGACGGCACCGACACCCGACTTGGGGCCACGGTCCAGGGGGCGAGGCCGGTATGGTGGGGGAGGCGCCCCATGCGCCAGGCCTGAGTCCACAGATTGTCGAGGAAAGGGATCACGGTCGCCGGCCGCTCGCCGCTGACCTCTTCGCGCCAGCCCGCCGCGGGCTCGTGCACCGGCACCCCCTCCAGGGCCTCGACCACCGCCAGATGCGGCAAAGCAGCGGTAATCGGGCACGATGGCGCCCGGCGCCCGCCAGCAGCCGCGACCGCCTGCCATAATTTGGCCGGCACCTCAGCCTCGGGATCACCAAAGACCTCCTGCCTGCCGTCGTCAAAACAGGCGACAAAACCCGGCCCGCGACCATCGCTCCAGGCGTAGTGAAGGGTGGCCTCGCTGCAACGGTAACGCATCAGAGGACCAACCTTGGCCCGGGCGGCATGAGCGACCAGGAAATCAATCTCCACCCCCTCAGCACTGCGCAAGGACAGGGCCGCGCTATCGAAGGTTTCGATGGCATTGCTGCGGTACAGCTCCGCTTCCAGTTCCACCGCCGTGGTCGCGGCATCGGCCGCTGGGCCCAGCAGGAACAGGCAATGATGCAGGAAATGGGCAGCGGCGTTGGCCACCGGGCTGTCGTTGACCATCCGCCCGGCGCCATCGCACCGCCGTCCAGCCCAGGGCGAACGGGCGTAATAGGCGTGGTCTCGCGGCCACAGCACCAGAGTCTCGAACCGCTGCGGAGCTCCGAAGCGACCAGCGGCCAAGGCCGCCTTGAGCTGCGCGGTGGCCTCGGCGTAAGACCACTGGAAGCCGATGGCAAGAAAGGCCGATGAACGAGCCGCCGCAGCAGCCATGCGCAGGCCATCGGCCAAACAACCCGCTGCTGGCTTCTCACACAGCACGTTGACCCCGGCCTCCAGTAGATGGATGGCCTGATCAGGATGTTCGGCAATGGGCGAGGCGATCACCGCTAGATCCACCGCCGAAAGGTCCAGATCCTCCAAACTAGCAACCAGTGGCACCCCGTCGGCCGTCAACGCCGCCGCCGCCGGCCCCGCACGATCCAACACCGGATCGACCGCCGCCACCAGTCGACACTCGACCCCGACCGGAGGCTGGCGCAGATAGCGATACAAGGTCTGACCAAAACCACCGATGCCAATCTGGATCACCTGGATCATGCCCGCCTCCTTTTTGGCACCACAGCGCCGTTGAACGCATGGTGGCCACCGCCAAGCTCAGGGCAAGTACCCACGTAACCACATTGAGGCTGTGCCCTTACGCCGTCACGATCACTCTGCCGCCAGTCCGCTGACGTCGTCCTCCATCGCACCGTCGGCACTATAGCGCACCGGGGCGATGAAGCAGTCGCGGATGCAATCAATGCTGCGGTCACGATACCGGCACCAGACATGATACCAGGACCCGTGTCAGACGAAGAAATCGCCGTGAGCGTAACCAGAATCCAGCGGCCAGCCACGTCCCACCAGGCCACGATGGACAGACGGCCCAAAGCATGGTCAGCAGTTGCGTAATAGCCCGAACAACTCAGTCGCCAGGACGACTACCGTCACATAAGAAGGCTTCGAATTGTGCCCAGATTTGTTGTGATAAATCCTTGCCATCAGCGACCGGTCCAGGCTGCGACGGGAACACCTCAGCCAAATTGCCTACCGTTTGCCGAGGGCGACCAGACAGCATGGCTGCGATATCATCGGCACTCATGGCATCATCAGGCCACCGATCAAGCACCTCTCCTGGCCTCTGCGACTCATCTGGGTCACGATCTTCAACATTTCCAGGAAGATCGAAAGTCTGCTTGATGAACCTGGCCAACTCTCGTCGACGACGTTCATCCCAAGCATGTTGACCGGGGAATATTTCAGAGCGCAGCATGTCACCTGCCTGAGCCTGAATATACACTTCACCAAGACGGCGGGCCGTGCGTTCGAAAAATTGCCGAGGAAACAGGTGGTCCCGATGACCCTGAAATATGAACATGGGCTTAGGGGCGAAACAGCCGAGAAGCTCCCACATCTGCAGCGACCCAACAAACCCTGGTAGAACATTGCAATGACAGTGCTTTTTACGCTTGGCCGCAATAAACGCAAACGACGATGGATAGGCCGATGCTGATAATGCTGCCAGATCATCATGACACAGCGCTGCCAGCATCACATTCAACGTCCCCCCTCCAGAATTGCCGATGGCAGCCATGCGCGCGGCGTCGACGCGCTGATCCTGCTTGGCCCAGCGTAGCCAACCCATGGTCTCCATAACGATCAAGCCCTGCAGAGATTGCCCGTGGGCAAAAACCTCCACCACGTCGCGGTGCCCCATCGGCACACGCTCGCCCTGACCGATATTATCTGGAACCAATACCAAGGCTCCCATACGGGCAAGGCGATAGGCCATGGCTTGGTAGCCAGGCGCCCGCTTCCCACCACCGCCATGACCACACGAGAGCAGCACAAACGGCCGCGGACCGGATGATTCCCCCGTGGGTATATACAAGTGAGCCGTTGCCGTAACCCCTGGCCAGGATTGAGCATTGAGGTGCTCCACTGAAAACCCGTTATGCTCCGTTCGCCGCACCACCTGGGGCACCACCGAAGGAATCCACTCATCCCGTATGCTAAGGTTTTGTTTGAGCACCGCGATAATCGCCTCACGATCCTCACCCAGCCACGGCTGACGCTCGGGGGACGCTGTTACTGCTTGAGCAAAACGCTCTTCGTATTGCCGAAAACGTGCCAACTCAGCTTCACTCATCGCAGACTCCTGCATGAGTTCTTCTCCCTGTACCGTGTCCACCATGATGATACTCCCGATAAACATGGTGATCAACAGACCATAGACACGTCTTGAGGTCCGTGTCGTACCGTATGATGACATATGTAGCTCCCGTACCATGAAATGCTGATGATCATAATGCGCTGTCGATCACCAACCCATCACTGTCAAA
>SLQH01000347.1 GCA_007131555.1 Planctomycetota bacterium
CTCCAGCGTCTGGCTGGGGTCACCGATCCTGAGCGCAAGCGGACGATCATCGGCGAGGAGTTCATCCGGGTGTTCGAGGAGCAGGCCCGGGCCCTGGGTGAGCTGGATTATTTCGTCCAGGGTACCATCTACCCGGACATCATCGAGAGCGGCTGGGATGGGGGCAAGGCGGTCAAGGCGCATCATAATGTCGGCGGCCTGCCCGAGCGCATCGACTTCAAGGGCATCGTCGAACCGGTCAAATACCTGTTCAAGGATGAGGTCCGGGAGGTCGGTGACGCTCTGGGCATCCCGGCCCATATCACCCATCGCCAACCCTTTCCCGGTCCCGGTCTGGCGGTGCGCTGCCTGGGAGAACTGACCAAGGTCAAGCTCGACATCCTGCGCGAGGCCGACGCCCTGTTCCGCGAGGCGATGGACGCCGCCGGCCACGCCGCCCAGGCCAGCCAGTTCTTCGCCGTGCTCACCGATGTCCGCTCGGTCGGTGTCTGCGATGATGCTCGTACCTATGGTTATGTGGTGTGTCTGCGGGCGGTGCGGACCAGCGATTTCATGACCGCCGATGTCGTGCCGCTGCCGATCGAATTCCTGATCGAGGTCGGTGGTCGCATCGCCACCGAGGTCCCTGGGGTCAACCGGGTGGCCTATGACATCACCAACAAGCCGCCCTCGACCATCGAATGGGAGTGACTGTCCGCTGACTCTCAACGATGCCAGGCGCCGTCGAGATGCAGGCGCCGGTTGAGTTGACTCTGCAACCGCCTGACCACTTCAGGCCGTTCTTCAGCCCGGTTGTGGAGTTCGTCCGGGTCGTCGATCAGGTCGTAGAGTTCCGGTCGCCCACCGGTCCCGTGGTTGACTACCAGCTTGTGCTCGCGACTGCGCAGGCAGCTCCAGCCATGCAGCATGGCCACCTGATCATCGCGATGATGGTCACCTGCCCCGTGCAGCAGAGGCGCCAGGCTGCGCCCGTCCACCGGCCGGTCCTGGCGGACCCCGGCCAAGTCCAGCACTGTCGGGTGCAGATCGATGAGTTCGACCAGGGCGTCACTGGTCGCGGCCGCGATGTCCGGTCCGGCGATCATCAGGGGGATGCGCAGGGCTCCCTCGTAGGGCACTGACTTGGTGTAGCAGCCGAAGTCACCCAGCATCTCACCATGGTCAGAGGTGAAGACCACGTAGGTATTATCAGCATCATCGCGCTGCTTGAGGGCCGTCATGATCTCGCCCACGGCATCGTCGATGGCGGCGATCGAGGCGCAGTACTGGCGTCTGGTGCGGGCGATCAGGTCCGGATCCTGGGTATGCACCCGGTTGATGGCGTGATGACCGACCACATCCCCCGGCAAGGCCGGATTGACCGCCGCGTTGCGGAAGCGCTCGGCGTAGCTGGACGGCGGATCGAAGGGGTCATGGGGGCCGACGAAGCTGACCATGTGGAAGAAGGGGAAATCCGCTGGACAGTGACGCAACCACTGGGCCGCTTGGCGGCCGATCCAGCAGTCGGCGAAGGCCTCGTCTGGCAACACCGAGTCGTCGCAGGCCAGGGCGTAGTTGTTCCTGCGACTGGCGTAGTCATCACAAAAGCGCTCCAGCAGGCCCTGTTCGGCCAGCCACGCGGTATAGGGCCCCAGCGGAGTCCGGCCCTTGCCGGCGTGCATCTTGCCTTCGCATTCCACTGGATGGGTGAAGCCCCAGCGGAAGACACTGGGGCGTTGGCCATCAATCCCGTTGTACGGATCCGGCTTGGCCAGGTCGACCTTGCCGACCAGTCCCACCCGGTAGTCATCATCGCGCAACAACTGGTAATGGGTGGTCGCTGTGCCTGGCAGGTAGGAATGGTTGTTCAGTGATCCCAGGCGATGGGGCATCATGCCGGTGGCCAGGCCGATGCGGGCCGGAACGCACACCGGGGCGTTGCTGATGCACTGGGTGAAGACCCGGCTGCGGCGGGCCAGGGCATCCAGGTGGGGGGTCTGGACCGGATGGCGGCCGAACAGGCCGAGATGGTCATGCCGGAACTGATCGGCCATCAGGAACAGGATGTTGGGGCGACGGTGGGGGTGATCTTTGGTGCTCATGATCACCAGTCTGCGGTGTTCCGGTGCCAATTCAAGAAATTGATAGCGAATATCAAAAATGAGAGTACCATTACGGCATGAGCACAACCGCCCCGCGATCCCTGCAGCGAGGCCTGGCCCTGCTGGCGCACCTGACAACCCAGGCCGACGGCCTGTCGTTCACGCAGGTGGTGCAGGACCTCGCCCTGGCCCCAGCCAGTGCCGCCCGCCTGCTGGCCGGCCTTGAGGACCTCGGTCATGTACGGCGTGACCCCGTCACAGGCCATTGGTGCCTGGGCCCGGCTTGGTTGGCCCTGGTCGGGCAGCAGAGCTGGCAGGA
The DNA here is from genome assembly GCA_007131555.1 of Planctomycetota bacterium. Taxonomy (GTDB): domain Bacteria; phylum Planctomycetota; class UBA11346; order UBA11346; family UBA11346; genus SLQH01. The sequence continues at coordinate 2,401 of SLQH01000347.1, forward strand.
GCGCCTGCTGCTGGCGGCCCGGCCCTTCCTGAAGGCCCTGGTCGAACGGCATGCCAATACCGTGCTGCTGGTGGCCTGGACCGGTATCCACCTGGTGGTCTGTGATCGCCACCTGCACGAGGACTCGATCGCCATGCAGCGGGTCGGTCGGATCAGCGACCGTCTGCGCGCACCGCCCTGGGGCTGGCTGTTCGCTGATCGCCGCCGCCTGGCGGCCGAGCGGTCCAGCCCTGATGGGGACCTGCCGGACCTCGGCCAGATCATGGGCCAGAAGGCCCTCCTGGCCGAGCGCGGTTGGGTCTGCCGCATCCAGAGCGATCGCCGCCGCCTGGCCGCACCGATCCATGATGGCCAGGGCCAGGCGGTGGCCGCCCTGGCCATCGGCGGCACCGAGCGCAGCCTGCCCGATACCGCCTTCGCCGCCGTCGGCACCGATCTGGTGGCCATGGCGCGGTCCATCAGCCGCCTGCTGTGCACAACTTGATCACTACGATCAGTGTCTGAACGCCGGGACTGTCGTCCTATTCACGGTAAATGGTGTCGTCGTCCCAGCGGATCAGCTCTTGACCGTGGCGGATGGCGTCTGCTTCCAGGGTCGGGCGGTGGCCGGTGCCCAGGGCCATGACGACCAGGATGCGGCTGGCCGTTGGCGGGAGGTTCAGGCGCAACAATTGCTGCTGGGCACCGTCGGGAGCGATCAGTTCGGCCTGCCATGGGGCGTCGGCCTGGACTGCTGCCTGGAGGTGTTCGTCGCCCTGGCTGATGGTGAAGCCGCCGGCATCGCTGGAGACGGTGGCCCCGGCCGGCAGCCAGAGCTGCCAGTGGCGGGGGTTGTCGGCAAAGCCTTCGATGCGGTCGCCGAGGGCCACCAGGGCTGAGGACTGGTCGTGGCCGAGGTCGACCAGCAGACAGCGCAGGGCGCGATCGCCGTGCTCCTGGTCCCAGGGGCTGCCACGCTCCCGGTCGCGACGGTAGGCCGGACCCATGTCGAGGCGGACCAGATGGCCGCCGCCGGCGCGGCTGTGGTGGTCGATCAGCTGGGCCGAGCCGGTCAGCGACCAGTCGGCGAGCTGGATCGTGTTGTGATCTTCAGGGGCCAGCCCATTGCGGTCATCGCGCATGGCCCAGGCCCGGCCCCGACCGCGCAGACGCCAGGAGCCGGCATCGTGGGCCCACCAGCCGGCGGACTGTCCGCCACGGGCATGCAGTTCAACCACGCAGTCACCGTGGAAATGGTCATAGCCGCTGCGCCAGGCCCAGTACAGGCGCCGGCTGTCATGGATGCTGGTCGGCAGGCGACCAGCCGGTGGCAGCGCTTCGATCTGCCAGAAGCGGCTGGTCAGGACATACAGGATCTCGTGCGGATGGGCGATCCCGAAGCTCCCGTCGCCCTGCGGCCCCCAGCGTTGGAGCCAGTAGTGGACCAGGGCCGGGCGATGTTCGGCCTGGGACAGGGGCAGGACGAGGGGGAAGAGGCGGGCGAAGCGGGTGCCGCGATGTCGCCCCCAATGGCCGGTATGCAGACGCCCATCGACCGGTACCGCCCGCAGGGCGTAGAGCGGCAGGATCCATTCCATGGATTCGCCGGCGCTGATGTCGCCGGCCAGGGCGTTGCGGTAGGCCAGGGCCAGGGGGGCGACCCCGGCATCGATGCTTTCAGCGCCGTAGGCGTCGCCTTCACCGGGGAAGGCGCGATCGCCGGCCCCCACCTGCAGCCAGCGTCGGCTGTGGCGGGCGGCGCTGTCGATCCAGTAGGCGTTGTGGGCCCGACCACCATCGGCCCGCCACTGGGCGACCAGGGCCTGCCAGGCGCTGAGGCGCTGGTGCTGATCGTCAGCCCGTTCCAGACGCGGCATGATGAAGGCTCGGGCGGTGGGGCTGTCTGAGGGACGGTCGCTGCCGATCAGCAGGGCATAGCTGCCGGCGCTCAAGGCCAGCGGGGCGTTGTCGCGGATCATGCGACCGTTGAGCCACAGCCAGGCGTGATCGCCCCGTTCCTCATCGACCGGTGGGCCGAGATCGGTGCGTAGCCGGTAGACCCCGGCATCGCGGATGGTCAGGCGGGTGTGCAGGTAGACCCGCGAGGGGCGCTCGCCATGGGCGGCGCGCAGGTCGATGGCCTGGCTGGAGCCGGTCCGGTCGTCACTAAAGAGATGACGCTCGGCCAGGGGGGCGAAGCGGATCTGCTGGTCATCGGCCAGGTAGCTGGTGACCTCGGGCAGGGCGGCGGCGAAGCCGATCCTCTCGGCGACATCCTTGAGCCGGGAGCCCCGGCGGCGATAGGCGTCATCCAGTTCCACCGGACTGCTGACCAGCCAGTGCTGCGGCATGCGGCCAAGGGAGACCGGTTGGCCGCCACCCCGATCACAGGGCGGGATCGTCAACGGCAGGTCGACCACCAGGCTGCGGGCCGGGGGCGGCAGGGGGTCGCCATCGATGGCCAGCAGGGCCACGCCACCACTGCCCCGGCAGCGGGCGCTCCAGTTGGAGCCGGGGTTGGCGTTGAAACCACGGCTGTGGCCGTAGACCAGACGCCGGCCGATGTCATCCAGATAGCGGGCCACCTCCTGGCGCAGGACCGGATCCCAGGCCTGATAGCAGAGGTCATAGGCCATGGCCACGCCCAGGGCGGGATGGGAATGGGCGTAGAGATGGTCGACTCCCAGGCGGGCGCTGATCGCCCGCAGAGCGATGTCTCCAGCCCGTTGGGCATGGGCCGGGTCGTCCTCAAGCAGGAAACGGATGGCATGTCCGGCGGCGTGGAAGCCCCCGGTGCTGCCATAGCCCCCGGTGTAATCGATCGGTTCTTCCAGCAGGGCATCCAGACGGGCGACCACCTGGCGGCCCAGGGCGGTGCTGGCGAAGGCCCTGATCTGGGGGATGTCCTCGCGGCGCAGGAACAGGCGTGGATGCTCCTCGCTGGCGATCGGCCGGTGGCCAGCGATGGCCCGGGGCCAGGCCGGGCGCAGTTGGCCGCGGGCCTGGCCGGACGCCGGCCGGTCGGCGAAGCGGCCCTCCCAGGTCCCGGTGAAGGCATCATCCGTGAAGCGGCCGGTGATGGTGAAGACGGCATGCGCCGCCGGCACCCAGCCGTCTGAACGCAGGGGAAGGTCGACCTCCAGGACCAGGTCACCATCGGCCACCGTCACCGCCACCTGGCCGAGATGATCCGCCCGGACATGGGAGAAGGCCGTGCCCCAGACTGCTCCGGACCAGGCTCCAGCCCGTTGTCGCAGCATCAATTCGACCACCGGGAGGCGCCGCCCAGCCTCATCCCGCCCCCGCAGGGTCAGGGCCAGATCCTGGTCCTCAGCACCCAGCAGGCCGCAGAGCAGGGTCAGGAACAGCCCGCTGGTGACGATCCGGCCCATCGTGATCTCCTCTCGCGATCGTCACCGATCGTGAGTCAGGATATCACATACCGGGTTGGGAGGGTGGTCGTTGACAGGCCTGGTCGGGCAGCGCGCGACCGGCGCTTGGGCCGGAATATGCAGACGGCGCCAAATCCCCCCTTGGGCCTCGGCGGCCAAGGCGCTAGAGTGCCCCGACGGCACAGCACCAGCGGGAGGAGACGGATGACCGGGCGTAGACAGGCCAGTACAGCGGGACGATTCGGTGATCATGGCGGCTGCTATGTGCCCGAGACCCTGATCCCGGTCCTGGAGGAGATCGACCGGGCCTATCGTCGTCTGCGGCGGGACCGGGCCTTTGCTGGGCGCTTGCGCGATCTGCTGCGCAGCTATGTCGGGCGGCCCACGGCCCTGACCTATGCCGGGGCCCTGTCGCGGCGGTGGCAGCGGCGGATCTGGCTCAAGCGCGAGGACCTGTGCCATACCGGGGCCCATAAGATCAATAACGCCCTCGGGCAGGCCCTTCTGGCCCAGGCCATGGGCAAGCAGCGGATCATCGCCGAGACCGGGGCCGGGCAGCATGGGGTGGCCACCGCCACCGCCTGCGCCCTGCTGGGTCTGCGCTGCCGCATCTATATGGGTACCGAGGACATGCGCCGCCAGGCCCCCAATGTCTACCGCATGCGCCTACTGGGGGCTGAGGGCGAAGGGGTCGATAGCGGCACCCGGACCCTCAAGGACGCCGTCAATGAGGCCCTGCGCGACTGGGTGGCCCATGTCGATGACACCCATTACATCCTCGGGTCGGCCCTGGGGCCGCATCCCTTCCCGACCATGGTGCGCGACTTCCAGAGCGTGATCGGCCGTGAGGCCCGCCGTCAGATCCTGGCCGCCGAGGGCTGTCTGCCCCAGGCGGTGGTGGCCTGTGTCGGCGGTGGCAGCAACGCCATCGGCCTCTTCCATGCCTTCCTGCGCGATCCCCAGGTGGCCCTCTATGGGGTCGAGGCCGGGGGTCGGGGCCCGACCCTGGGCGAGCACGCGGCCCGCTTCGATGGCGGCCGGCCCGGCGTCTTCCAGGGCACCGCCAGCTATGTCCTCCAGGATGACGACGGCCAGGTGGTCGGCACCCATTCGATCAGCGCCGGGCTTGATTATGCTGCCGTCGGGCCGGAGCATGCCTGGTTGCATGACAGCGGCCGGGCCCGCTATCTGCGCTGCTCTGATGCCCAGGCCCTGGCCGCCTTCCACGACCTGGCGGCCTGCGAGGGCATCATCCCGGCCCTGGAGTCCTCCCATGCCCTGGGGGCCCTGGACCAGATCTGTCCGCAACTGCCCCAGGACGGGGTGCTGGTGCTCAACCTCTCCGGCCGTGGCGACAAGGACATCGCCGAGGTCGCCCGCATCAGCGGAGTCACTCCATGAATCGCATCGACGCCACCATGCAGGCCCTGGCCGCTACTGGTCGCAAGGCCTTCGTCGCCTACATCACCGCCGGCGATCCGGACCTTGAGCGCAGCGAGGCCATCATCGCCGCCCTGGCCGAGGCCGGGGTCGACATCATCGAACTGGGCTTCCCCTACAGCGATCCCATGGCTGACGGTCCGGTGATCCAGGCTGCCGGGGAACGGGCCCTGGCCGCCGGTACCACGGTGCCGGGCATCCTGGCCATGGTCGCCCGCCTGCGGCGGCGCACCCAGGTGCCCTTGCTGGCCTTCACCTACATCAATCCGCTCCTGCGCTATGGCGTCGAACGCTTCGTCAGCGATGCCGCCGCCGCCGGGCTGGACGGCATCCTGCCCCTGGACCTGCCGCCGGAACAGGATCGCGGCTTGGCTTCCGCCGCCACCGCTGCCGGTCTGGCCCTGGTCCGGCTGGTGGCCCCCAACACCGTCCCCGCCCGTCGCCGGACCTTGGCCCGGTCCAGCAGCGGTTTCATCTACTATGTCTGTCGCTATGGTGTCACCGGCGAACGGTCTGCCCTGCCGGAGGATCTGGCCGAACAGGTCGCCGACCTGCGCCGCCACGCCGGCGGGGTGCCGGTGTGCATCGGCTTTGGTATCGCCAGTCCGCAACAGGCGGCCGCGGCGGCGGCCATCGGTGATGGTGCGGTGGTCGGCAGCCATCTGGTCCAGTTGGTGGCTGAGCATCGTCAGGATCCCCAGGTGGCGGCCATCGTTGCCGATCGGGCGGCTGCGCTGGCGGCGGCCGTGCATGAGGTTGCAAGGTGAAGCCGCCGCCCGATCAGGTGATGCCCCTGGGTGATCATCTTGACGAGTTGCGCGGCCGTCTGATCCGGGTCATCCTGGTCTTGGTGGTGGCGGTCGTGGCGGGGCTGGTCTTCCAGGTCCGCCTCAAGGGTCTGGTGGCCTTACCGATGCAGCAGGCGGTGGCCATGACCGACCCGACAACCCTTGAGCAGTTGGGCATTGATCCTGATCCCGCCCGCTTCCGCCTGGTGGTCCTGTCGCTGGTCGAAAGCCCGATCGAGACCTTCAAGATCGCCCTGCTGTTTGCGGTGGTGGTCTGCTTCCCCTGGCTGGTGTACCAGCTGTGGGGCTTCGTCGCCCCGGCCCTGCATCCGCATGAACGCCGGGCTGCCCTCATGACCCTGCCGGCGGCGGTGCTGTTCTTCTATCTCGGCATCGCCCTTGGTTTTGTCTACGGCCTGCCCTGGTTCTTCCGGTGGCTGATCGAGTTTACCGCCTTGGATGACGGCATCCGCTTCGAGCTGCGCCAGAGCTTCTATCACAGCACATTCATCACCATGACCCTGGGTTTCGGTCTGGTGATGGACCTGCCCTGGTTGGTCCTGGCCCTGGTCCGAACTGGTGTGGTGACGCCCCAGGCCCTGGCCCGGCAGCGCCGCCTGGCCTGGCTGGTAGCGATCATCATGGCCGCCGTGTTGACTCCGCCCGATCCGATTTCCCAGTTGATGATGTTCCTGTTGATGGTGATTCTGTGGGAGTCCGGCATTCTGGCCGCCCGGCTGCTGGGCAGGCCTGCTGCTGGGCCGGATGCGCCGGCAGCAGGACCATGAGGAAGAGATATGCCCCGCAGTGACACGGTGGTGGTCAAGATCGGTTCGCAGTCCCTGGTCGATGCCAAGGGTGCCCTCAACCGGCGCCTGTTGGCGGCGGTGGCCCGGCAGTTGGCGGCGGTGGCGGCCCAGGGCTGGCGACCGGTGCTGGTGACCAGTGGTGCGGTGGCCTGCGGTCTCAATCGCATGGGTCTGGTCCAGCGCCCCAGCGCCATCAGCCAGGTCCAGGCTCTGGCCGCCATTGGTCAGGCTGACCTCGCCCACCGCTGGCAGGAGGCCCTGGCTGATCAGGGTCTGGTGGCAGCCCAGGTGCTGCTGACCCAGGACGCCTTCAACAACCGGCGCCGCTACCTCAATCTCACCGCCACCTTCCGGGCCCTGTTTGAGCACGGCGCGGTGCCGGTGGTCAACGAGAACGACACCGTAGCTGTCGAGGAACTGACCGTGGGTGACAACGATCGCCTCTCGGCCCTGGTCGCCAGCCAGCTGGGGGCCCGGTTGCTGGTCCTGCTCACTGACATCGACGGCTGCTACGATGGTGATCCCCGGGACTCCTCCGCAGCCCGGCTGATCCCCCGCATCGACCGCATCACCCCGACCGTGCTGGCCGCCGCCGGTGGTGGCGGAGCGCTGGGCCGTGGCGGCATGCGCAGCAAGCTGGAGGCCGCTGCCCTGGCTAGCCGAGCCGGTGTCGAGACCGTGATCGCCCTGGCCCGGGCCCCGCGGGTGATCGAACGGGCCGTGGCCGACGAGGCCATCGGCACCCGGATCATCGCTCGTGGCGGCATCGTGCCCTCAGGCCGTCGTCGCTGGCTGGCCCTGGCTCGCAGTGGCAAGGGGGTCCTGGAGGTCGACGACGGGGCCGCCCAGGCCCTGCTGCATCGTGGCCGTAGCCTGCTGTTGGCTGGCATCAGCGCCGTCCACGGCTCCTTCCAACGTGGCGACACGGTTGACATCCGCGACCGCCAGGGTCATCGTCTGGCTCGTGGCATGGTCGGCCTGGGTGCTGATGAACTGCGTCAGGTCATCGGCCAGCGCAGCGATCAGGCGGCCCGCAACCTGGGCTATCCCCTGCCCAAGGCCGCCGTCCATCGTGATCATCTGCTGGTGCTGTAGCAGATTGACGCCAGTGGTCATCGAGACCGCAGGGCCGCTCCGATGACAGCCATGGCGCCATCCGGGTCTTCGCAGGAACGTGGATAATAATAGTACGTGCAGTGATCCCAGTCCATGGCCAGGACCTCAGGCAGACGTCGGGCGACGAGTCCGTGGCAGTTGTGCGGCAGGGCATGGTTTTCGATCAAAGCGTAGCTGCGCTTGCCTGCGGCCCGGGCGGCGGCGATGAAGGCTGGTCCCTGGTCGAGCAGGAATTTCGAGGGAGGCCCGCCCGAACCGTTGTCGCTCATGCCGCCATCGCTGTGGTGCCAGGGGCGGCCGTCGCAGCCACATTCGTCCAGGGCCGGCATCTGGGCCACGGCCGTGATCTGCTCCTGTGGACAGTGGCCGAAGATGAAGGCTCCGGTATGCAGTTCAGGACGCAGGGCCTTGGCATGGGCATTGATGTCGCCAAAGAACGCCACCTGGGCGGCCAGATGGGCGGTCGGGTCGGCATGGCGTTCACCAAGCGCAGTCACGGCTGTCGGGTGATGGTCGATCACATGCAGGGCCTTGAGTTCGTCCCACAGGATGCCGGTCACCGGCCAGCGGGTGACCAGGCGGGCGATGGAGGTCTGAAAGAATTCATGGACCGCCGGATGGTGGACGCTGGCGTAGGCTCCCAGAAAACCGATATGAGGGCTGCCGTCGGCGTTCAAGGCCCAGGTCTCAGGGTGCCGGCTGGTATGGATGGAGGGGACCTTGGGGCAGCCGGCGATGAGATTGCCCCAACGAGATGGGGTGACCCATAGGCCCATGCCAACGGCCTGGGCGGCAGCACAGATGCGGTCGATGTTCTCGGCGGCGGCCTCGAAGTCCTGTTCAAGAACGCCGATGACCACCGCATCGGTGCCGTGATCGGCCATCCACTGCATGTCCTCTTGAACCTGATGCGGCACCAGGGTGTACATGTGGGCACGGAAATAGTAGGCGCTCAGGTACACGATATCGTTCCCTTCTGTCCGGCTCAGCCGTCGCCGTCAAGCGGATTGACGTAGATGTCGTCATCCTCGTCCCAGCTCAGCCCACCGGCCCTGAGGTCGGTCAACCAGTCCTCCCAGGTCTTGATCAACTCGCGTGGCTTGGTGCCGCGGGCCGGGCCAAGGATGCCCAAGTCCTCCATCTGTTCAACGTATTGCGTGGCCCTGTTGTAGCCGATGTTGAGCTTGCGACGCAGGAAGTCGGCCCCGGTCTTGTTGTAGCGGAACATCGCCCACACGCCTTCGTGGAACTGCCGGTCCTGGAGCCAGGCGCTGGCATCGGCATCGCCCGATCCGCCGCCGCCGGCCATGCTCACTGCCGCAACCTTGCAGATGGAATCGTCGTATTCCGGTTCACCCTGGCTGCAGGCGTGATCGACGATGGCATTGATCTCGGCATCCTTGACCCATACCCCCTGGCCACGCATCAGGCTGGAGATGCCGGGTGGCAGGTAGAGCATGTCGCCGCGACCGAGGAGGTTTTCGGCTCCGCCCTGGTCGAGGACCACCCGTGAGTTGGACTTGTCGGCCACCCGGAAGCAGATGCGTGAGGGCAGGTTGGACTTGATCAGGCCGGTGACCACATCGGCAGAGGGTCGCTGGGTGGTGAGGATGACATGGATGCCGCAGGCGCGGGCCTTGGCGGTGAGGCGGACCAGACTCTTCTCGACCTCCTTGTTGATCATCATCAGATCTGCGTATTCATCGACGATGACGACGATGTAGGGCATGCGGTCGGGGATGCCGGGCAGGTCTTCGAGATTCTTGCCCTTCTCGCGCAGGCGCTCCTCGATGCGACCCTGGCCGAGGGCGTTGTAGGAGCCGATGTCGCGGGCCCCGGCCAGACGCATCAGGTAGAAGCGCTCGTCCATGGTCGCACAGGCCCATTCGAGGGCGGCGTGGGCCTTGGTCATGTCGGTGATCGGCGGGGTCAGCAGGTGGGGGATGTTTTCATAGCCGGCCAGTTCGACCTGCTTGGGGTCGACGAGGATGAACTTGACATCGTCAGGACCACGGAACAACAGCATCGAGCAGATGATGGCGTTCAGGCATACCGACTTGCCCATGCCGGTGGCGCCGGCGATCAGCAGGTGGGGCATGGTCGCGAGATCGCCGAGCAGGGCCTGGCCGAGGACGTCGCGGCCGATGACCAGGGGCAGCTTGAGGCGGTCGGGATCGACCTCGGTGACCAGGTCGCGCATCACCACCGCCTCCTTGAGGCGGTTGGGGACTTCCACGCCGACGGTGCGCTTATTGGGCAGGGGGGCGACGATGCGGATGCCTTCGCAGCCGAGTTTCAGCGACAGGTCCTTCTCGAAACCCTCCAGGCGGTTGACCCGCAGCCCGGATTCCTGGAGTTCGAGTTCGTATTGGGTGATCACCGGGCCACGGGTGTGGCGGACCACCCGCACCGCGATGCGGTGTTCCTGGAACAGGCCCTCGATCATCTGCGAGGTATCAGCCACCTCTTCGTCATGGCGGCTCTTGTCGGGCGGTGGGGCTGGTTCGAGCAGGTCGACGGCCGGCAGCTGGTAGCCGTCAGCGGTCGGGGCTCGGCGGGGGCGACGACGCGGACGGGGCGGCGCTGGGCGCTCGGCGGCAACCGCTTCCGACTGTGGCGTATCCGGGGCGCTGGGTGGTTCATCATCTGGGGTCCTGTCTTCCAGATGATCGGTGGTGGCGACCGGATCTTCGCTGTCGTCGTGTTGGTCTGCGTCTTCACTGGTGCTGCGGTCGAGTTCGCGGCGTCGTTGCCGGATCCGTTCTACCAGATCCTTGGCTTCCAGGCCGCTTGAATCGGGATCGGCCATATGGCGATGCATGGTATCGATGACCGCCTGATGGTCGCCGCTGCTGCTGGTGGTTTCGCGGCGGATGGGGGCGGTAGGGGTGATGGGCCTTGGTACCGAGGTGATCGGTGGTGGGCTGGGTGGCCGTAGGGTCTCCGGGTTGCGGCGCAGGGCGGTGGTCTCCTGGCGCTGGGCGACCACTTCCTGGCGGCGCTGGCGATGCCGATTGAGGATGCGTCGAGCATAGCCGCTCAGGTTGAGCTGCATCATGATCACGCAGGCAGTGGCCATGGCCAGCAGCAAGAGCAAGGAACCAGGAACGCCGAACAGGCGGATCATCACCCCGCTGGTGCCGTCATCAAGGGGGCGATGGGTCAGCAGATGTCCCAGCGCTCCGCCCAGGCCGCCTCGGTAATGTTCCGGAGACTGGTCCCAGCGCAGCAGCATGTGTTCGCTGGCCGGATTTTCCGGGAGCAGGTGGAACAGGGCGCACAGCACCGGGATCAGGAGGATGGCTCCAGCCAGACGGGTGCCGAGATGTTCCAGGGCTTTGCCGCGCAGCAGGGCGACCGCATAGCCGATGGCCAGGATGGGCAGCAGCCAAGCCACGATGCCCCAGGACGTGATCATCAGATGGGCCAGCTGACCGCCGATATGGCCACAGAGATTGGCCCCGGTGAAGGCGGCATTGCCAGCTACCTGTTGGTGCTCAAAGCTGGTCAGGGCCAACAACAGAAAGCAGCCGAGTGCAGCCAGGACCACGGCCAGCAACAGACGGACGCAACGTTGCACCGGCATGGAGCGAAGTCTCCCTGTATCGGCGCCCTGCGGCGGCGCCATGGACAGAGCTTAGCGGGCCGATGAAGGTCCCCAAGGAGTCTTTCCAGTCCAGAAACGGGCTTTGTGGTTCTTGAACCTAAATCCGGCTTTTGGCTTTAGGCTGGAGGCTTTAGGGTTGCTGTACAAGACGATTTGGACAGATTCGGGCTTTCACCCAGAAGGTGAACCGATTCTGATTGCGC
>SLQH01000516.1 GCA_007131555.1 Planctomycetota bacterium
AATTACCCAGGGGGCCATGCTCAACCCACGTTGCCTCAACCCGCGGCGCAACCACGTCAACCGCGACAGTCAATGTCCGTCGCGCCGCGGCTTGAAGCAACGCTAGTCATTTGTCCAAATCGCCTTGTAGAGCAACCCTAAAGCCTACAGCCGGATTTTAGGATAAAAACCCTTGCTGCCTCTATCTCCTTGTCCAGCAATCCTTCAGCCGGATTGAAGGTCAGCGATCGACCCGGGCGCTGCCGCCGCCGACCAGCTTCTCGACCTCCTTCTTGGTGGCCATTGAGGTGTCGCCGGGGGTGGTCATGGCCAGGGCGCCGTGGGCGGCCCCGTATTCAATGCATTCCTGCGGGCTCAGGCCGGCCAGGAAGCCGTAGATCAGGCCGGAGGCGAAGCTGTCGCCGCCGCCGACGCGGTCGTGGATCCACAGTTCGCGCTGGGCGGCCTGATAGAAGGCACCTTCGTGCCACAGGACCGCCGACCAGTCGTTGACCGAGGCGGTCTTGACGCCGCGCAGGGTGGTGGCCACGGCCTTGAAGTTGGGATAGGCGGCGACGACCCGTTCGATCATCTTCTTGAAGGAGGTCGGGTCGATCTTCGACAGGTTTTCATCGACGCCCTCAACCTCGAAGCCGAGGCAGGCGGTGAAGTCCTCTTCGTTGCCGATCATCACATCGACATGGCGGGCGATCTCCTGGTTGACCTCCTGGGCCCGGGCATGGCCGCCATATTCCTTCCACAGGCTGGGCCGGTAATTGAGATCGTAGCTGACGATGGTGCCATGCTTCTTGGCGGTGGTGATGGCCTCCAGGGCGACATCGGGGGTGGTGGCCGACAGGGCGGCGAAGATGCCGCCGCAGTGGAACCAGCGGGCGCCGTCGCGACCGAAGACCTGTTCCCAGTCGATGTCGCCGGGCTTGAGCTGCGAGGCGGCGGTATTGCCCCGGTCGACGCAGCCGACGGCGCCGCGGATGCCGTAGCCGGCCTCGGTGAAGTTCAGGCCATTGCGGCAGCTGCGCCCCAGACCGTCGGAGGGGACCCACTTGACGTAGCGCATGTCAACGCCGCCCTGGAGGATGAAGTCCTCCAGCAGACGCCCGACCTGGTTGTCGACGAAGGCGCTGGCCAGGGCGGTGCGCAGGCCGAAGCAGCGGCGCAGGCCACGGGCGACGTTGTACTCGCCGCCGCCTTCCCAGACGTCAAAGCGACGGGTGGTGTGGATGCGACCAGCGCCTGGATCAAGACGCAGCATCACTTCGCCGAGGCTGACCTCGTCGAACAGACATTCGGTGGCGGGACGCAGGGAGATGGCCATGGTAGAAGCTCCTGGGCACAGTGTGGGATGAGAAGGGCAAAGCGGCGGGCGGATGGGACCGACAGCCAGCAGGAGGGCAGTGTGGTGACAGCGGTCCATCGTGCAAGGGCAGCGATGGTGGTGAGGAGGGTAAGGGCTAGGAGCCTGTAAGGAATAGACTGACACGTCGCCTGGCTTGGCCTTTTCGGCCCCGATTCCGTCGAAATCCTCACCATAGCTACGGCTATGGCTGCGGTTTTCGACGAAATCGTGTCTCGAAAATGCACTGCGCCATGCTCGGTCGCTATCCCTTACAGACTCCTAGGGCCATAAAGGCGGTCGCGGCGCGCACGGTGGCGGCAATACGACTCTGTGTTGGTGCTGCCACTGTGGTCGACCGCCGCTTGCCTCAGCGGTGAATGGTCCACAATGGTCTGATCATCTGTGAAGAGTCCGGTCCCGCCCCGGCCAAGGAGCCCTGCCATGAGCATCTTCCGTGCGTCCATCATTCTGGTGACGATGTTGTTGTCGGTGGCGGCCATGCCGGCCGTCGAGACCGTTGGGAGCCGGTATCGCCTACGTATCATGCCATCGGTCTGGGCCGCCCAGCCGCGCGGTCGGGTAGGCTGGATCGATGGTGATTCCAGCAGTCTGGCCCGCGAGGAGATGGAGACCCTCAAGAACATGGATCTTGATGATGTCGCCTATGCTCCGGCCCTGGAGATCGGCATCAGCTTGCCCTTCCTCTTTGACATCCATGCCGGGGTCTTTCTCTACGGCGCCGATTCCAACTTTACCGTTAGCAATAGTAATCCCTTGCGGTGGGCCGATTTTAGCTTCGCTGAAAGCGAAGATGAACGGGTGAAGGCTGAGGTCGAGTTCATGAGCGTTTATGCTGAAGCAGCGGCCCGGCTGATCGACTTCCCAGTGGGAGCGGTCAGTGTCGGTCTGGCCCTGCACGGTATGGTCAGCGATGTAACCCTTGACGGAGAGAGTGGAAACCGTGGCAATCTCAAAGAGTTCGCCTTCGTGCCCGCCCTGTCGGCTCGGGCCTTCATCAACCCGCCGTTGTTGTGGCAGTGGACCCTGGAAGCCAAGCTGCAGTGGATGCAGATCGACATCTTTGACGTCAAGGCCAACATGCTGGATGCCTCTGCCCAGGTCACCTGGCGCCCGATCGACAATCTCGGCATCATGGCCGGCTACCGCATCGTCGACTACGATCTCGATCACAAGCTCAGTGGCAGCCGGGCTCAGGTTGACATCACCCTGAGCGGTCCCTATCTGGGAGCGGTGATCCAGTTCTGATGCCCTGATGCTGACCGAGCCGGGCCAGTTCAACGCTGGTTGGGGCTGGGCGTATCATTCTGTAATGGCCGTCATTATGCATATTCGTCTGGGTCAAGGGGTCATGCTTGTTGTCGGCCTGCTGTTGGCGGCATCCCTCGCCGCCCAGGAAACCGGTTCGGGGTCGGCCGATCTGTCCACCCGTCCGCTGCGCCAGCGTCATCTCCATCTCTATCTGAAGGCTGCCTTGCGTGGCCTGCGGCGGCGTCATCCGGATCTGCCCGTGCCGGTCCTGAGTCTGGCGGCCGAGGTCAGTCATGATCAGATGCCGCCGGTGGCCGAGGCGGCCGACTGGTATCGTCTGCTGCGTGATGCGAGCTGTGGTCTCAATCAGGGACCGGAGGCCTTTGCCCAAGCCCAAAACGATGCCGTGCCTCAGGCCGTGGCCATGGCGGCAGAGACCCCTGAGATCGCCTGGATGCACTGGCTCTGCCATGTCGATCGCCAGATGCGGGTGGTTGAGCGGGTCTTGACCCCAGTCTGGCTACCGAGCGCCTTCGCTCCTGGTATTCCGATATTCCAGGATGGCTTCATGCCAGCGACCGAGGCCTTGTCTCAGCTCCGTGAAGGTGGTCCGGCCCTGCTGCCGCGCTGGTCATCAGGGGGAGAACCGCGCTGGGCCCATGTCCCGCAATGGCACCTGCTGGGACCGGTGCTTGATGCCGGTCGGCCATCGTGGGGCAGCACTGAGCTGCCGGATCTGGTGCCCAATATCCATCTGCGCTATCGCCTGAACGGTCAGGAATCGGCAAGCGCTTGGCGATTGCAGCGGCACGATGGTGTCATGTTGGATAATGGGGGGGATGCCACTGTCGTTCAGCGCTGGTATGCCTGGTCCGACCTGCGCAGTCCGACGGCAGGATTCCGTTGGCTGCGCGTGCAGGCGCCGGGCAGCGACTGGGTGCTATGGCTCAATGGCTTGCAGGTGGCCGGTGCCTGTCGTGACAAGGGTCCTGATGACATGACTGTGCGTCTGCGCCTGCGCGCTGGCGACAATCAACTGCTGTTGG
>SLQH01000035.1 GCA_007131555.1 Planctomycetota bacterium
AACCATGCCATCCCCGTCTCCCATATCGCTGCCAGCATCGCCGCCTTGCCTGAGGACGCCGTGGTGCTGCTCCAGAATGAGACCTGCCACATCGCCACCGCCATTGATCTGGCTCAGGCTCGTGGCCTGGCGGTATGGTTCAATCCGGCCCCGTTCACGGCGGCCGTCCTTGATCTGCCCCTGGACCGGATCGCGGTACTGGTGGTCAATCAGCATGAGGCCGCCGGCCTGGCCGCCAGCAGCCCGACCGAGGATCCCATCGTGCTGACGGCCGCCCTGCGCCAACGTTGGCCGGCGGTGACCATCGTTCTGACCCTGGGCGCTGACGGTGTGCTGGTGGATGGCCCTGATGCCCATCACCGGATTGCCGCTGTGGCGGTGGTGCCGGTCGATACCACTGCTGCCGGCGACACCTTCCTGGGCTACTGCCTGGCTCGGCGTCTGGCCGGAGATTCCTGGCCTGAAGCGGCTGCCATCGCCTGCCACGCCGCCGCCCTGGCCGTGACCCGCCCCGGAGCCATCCCCTCGATCCCCTGGGCCCAGGACCTGATCGCCTAAGATGTCGCCTTGGTGAACAACGATGCCGTTGCAGATTTGCGGATCGTCCGTTCAGAGCGGCGACTGCTTGAGAAGTGAATGAGCGCTGCTATCATGTCCTCCGGATTCCTTCCAGGAGAACACATATGGACCCAGTCACTGTCGGCCTGTTGGGTTGGGGCAATTTCTCCAGCCATATCCACGAAGAGACCCTGCGCCGCCTGATTGCTGAGGGACGCTGTACGGTTGGCAGCGTCTGTGTGCGTACGCTGCAGACCCGCCAAGACATCATGGCCCGTCTGGGGGCTGCCGGGGGCACCGATGATTATCATGCGGTGCTGGCCGACCCGACCATTGATGCGGTGATCATCGGCGCTCCCCATCAGGCTCAGGCCCGGATGGCCATTGATGCCCTGGCTGCTGGCAAGTATGTCTACGTCGAGAAACCGACCTTCGCCGAGGAGGAGGAGACCGGCCGTCCGGCGCGGGCCTTCTACGACGAGTTTGTGGCCTTGGGTTCCTGTGCTAAGAGCCATCTCGCTGTTGGTCTCAACAAGCGTTTTGCCCCGGCCTATGCCGAACTGCGCCAGTTGTGTCGTGAACAGTGGGGCGGAACCCGTTATCTCCAGGTCAATGTCGTCGATGACGCCTGGCGTTGGAATGCTGGTCGCTATCCCGAAGGCTTCCTGCTGTGGCTGGATGTCGCTCATTGGCTTGACCTGGCCCGCTGGTTCACCGGGGCCGAGGTCACCCGTCTGTCCTGTTTGTCGCCCCAGCCCGAGGATTCCTTGATCACCATGGCCATGAGTGACGGCAGCGCGGTGAGCGTCTTTTTGAGTGGCAATGTGACCATGGACGTGATGAAGGAGGAGCTGCGGGTGGTGACCGCAGCTCGGCGCAGCGCCGTGGTCACCGATTTCCTGGAGATGGAGATTTTCGGCGGCCCCCAGCGTGAATTGCGCCGCTACCCGGCCAACCAGCAGAGCGGAGGTGATCCAGCCTACGTGGCAGCCATTGATGCCGGTGGCCTGGAGGCCTTCAGGGCACTGCGTCGGACCCAGTTTGAGCGCTTTGAGGCGGTGCGCGAACGCTTGCCGGAAGGTGACGACGAGGTGCGTTGCAATATCCCCAACTTCATGCGCCCGCAGGGCTGGCGTGAGTCCCTGCGCTCATTCATCGACGCCGTGGCCGACGGTCGAGCGGTGAGCACAGCGGCCGGTTTTACCGATGCCTACATCGCCTACGGCCTGCTCGACACCATCCGCGACAGTCTCGCCCATGATGGCCAACTGGTCCCGGCCACCGCCCATCTGTCCCTCTGAGGGCAGATCTATGCTGTCGCCACCTGCACGCCCAGACGGATGCTGCCCTCACCCAGGGCCTGGTCGGGGCCGTCGACCTCGGCGCGGTCGATCTTGAGGGCCAGGGTCTCCTCGGCGATCAGGCCGGCGTGGTCGCTGAGGGCGGCGATGATGGTCGGGTCGTCGCTGTGCCAGGTCAGGTGGATGCGGTCGCTGACCTCCAGGCCGGCCTGTTTGCGGGCGTTCTGGATCAGGTTGATGCAGTCGCGGGCCAGGCCCTCGCGCTGGAGTTGCGGGGTGAGGGTGGTGTCGAGGGCGACGCTCAGCTGGCCGTCGCTGGCCACGGCCACGCCCTCGCGGGGGCGGCGTTCGAGCAGGAGGTCGCTCAGGCCGATGGCGACATCGATCACGGTGATGGTCTCGCCGGCCTCCAGGCGGGCGATCTCGGCGAAGCCCCAGTCGCGGACCGCCTGCTGGACGTCCTTGATGCGCTGAGGGCAGCGCTGGCGCAGGGCCTGGAAGTCGGGCTTGACCACCAGGGCGCAGAAGGCGCTCTCGTCGCCATCGCTATGGACGGCCTTGACGTTCAGCTCATCGGCGATCAGGCCGGCCAGGGTTTCGGCCTGGGCCCGCACGACAGGGTCACGATGGACGATGGTCAGACCGGCCAGGGGCAGCCGGACCCGCAGGCGATGGTCCTCGCGCAGGCGCCGGCCCAGGCCGACGGCGCGGCGGGCCAGGTCCATGGCCGCCTCCAGGTCGCGGTCGATGCAGGCGGCCTCGGCCTGGGGGTAGTCGCACCAGTGGACGCTGGCCGGAGCCGCAGGGTCGAGATCGCAGACCAAGCGGCGATGGATCTCCTCGCTGATGAAGGGCATGAAGGGGGCCAGGACCGCTGCCAGGCGGGTCAGGACCTCGTATAGGGTGGCGTAGGCCGCTGTCTGGTCCTGCGGGTCGTCGTTCTTCCAGAAGCGCCGCCGGGAGCAGCGGATGTACCAGTTGGTCAGGTCGTCGATGAAGGCCAGCAGACGGGGGACCACGTTGTAGAGGCGGTAGGCCTCCATCTCGGCGTTGACATCGCGTAGCAGGGATTGGAGGTTGGAGATGATCCAGCGGTCGAGAGCCGGCCGCGCCGCCACTGGCGGGGCCTCGATTCGCCGGGGGTCATAGCCGTCGACGCGGGCGTAGGTGGTGAAGAAGACCAGGGCGTTCCAGCACGGCAGGATGACCCGGCGCACGATCTCGCTCAGGCCCTTCTCACTGAAGGCCAGGGGTTCGGCCCGGACCACCGGCGAGTCGATCAGGTAAGCCCGCAGGGCATCGGCCCCGAAGCGGTTGAGGACCAGGTTGGGATCGGGATAGTTCTGCTTGGACTTGGACATCTTGCTGCCGTCCTCGGCCAGCACGATGCCATTGACGATCACGTTGCGGAAGGGGGCGCAGTCGAACAGGGCGGTGCCCAGCACCAGCAGGGTGTAGAACCAGCCTCGGGTCTGGTCCAGGCCCTCGGCGATGAAGTGGGCCGGGAAGAAGCGCTCCTCCTCGCCCTGGCGGGCGAAGGGGTAGTGATGCTGGGCGTAGGGCATGGCCCCGGATTCGAACCAGCAGTCGAGGACCTCAGGGGTGCGGCGGTAGCGCCGGCCATCGCGTTCGATGACCAGGCGGTCGAGGATGTGCTTGTGCAGGTCCTCAACCGGCTGGCCGCACAGGTCCTCAAGCTCCCGTCGGGAGCCGATGCAGATGGTGTCGTTGGGGTCCTGCTCGTTGACCCAGATCGGCAGACAGGAGCCCCAGAAGCGGTTGCGGCTGACGTTCCAGTCGTTGGCGCCGGCCAGCCAGTTGGCGAAGCGCTTGCCGCCGACGAACTCCGGCACCCAGCGCACGGCGGCGTTGTTGGCCACCAGGCGCTCGCGCAGGTCCTCGACCCGGATGTACCAGGCATCGATGGCTCGGTAGATCAGCGGCGCGTCGGTGCGGTCGCAGAAGGGGTAGGGGTGGCGGAACACGCTCTTGTGGAACAGCAGGCCACGGGCCTTGAGATCGGCGATCAGATCGGCGTCGGCATCCTTGCAGAAGCGGCCGGCATATTCCGGGATGCGGTCGGTGAAGCGGCCCTCGGCATCCAGGGGGTCGACCAGGGGCAGACCCTCGCGTTGGCAGACCCGGTAGTCGTCCTCGCCGTAGGCCGGGGCCAGGTGGACGATGCCGGTGCCGTCGTCGGTGGAGACGAAGCCGTCGACCAGGACCCGGAAGGCGTCCTCGTCGGCGAAATAGGGGAATACCGGACGGTACCGCCAGCCGGCCAGATCCTGGCCGGTGAAGCGGGCGACGATGGTCAGGTCATCGACCGGCTGGCGCAGGCAGGCCTCGACCCGGGCCTCGGCCAGGACCAGGATGCGGTCGTCGTCGGCCACCGCGACATAGCTGATGTCCGGCCCGACCCCCAGGGCCAGGTTCTCGGGCAGGGTCCAGGGGGTGGTGGTCCAGGCCAGCAGGAAGACCGGGCGCTCATCCTCCAGACCGGGGGTGGCGGTCATCGGGAACAGCACGGTGATGGCCGGATCATCGACCTCACGGTAGTTGTCGTCGCGGACCTCGTTCTTGGCCAGGGGGGTGGCCAGACGTGGTGAGTAGGGCATCACCCGGTGGGCCCGGTAGACCCGGCCCTGGTCCCAGAGTTGCTTGAACACCCACCAGACCGATTCCATGAAATCGGGATCCATGGTCTTGTAGTCGTCGTCGAAGTCGACCCAGCGCCCCATCCGGGTGACGGTGCGGCGCCAGGCATCGACATAGCCGAACACCATCGAGCGGCATTGTTCGTTGAACCGGTCGATGCCGGCTTCCATGATCGCGGTGCTGCCATGCAGGCCGAGGGCCTGCTGGGCCAGGGCCTCGATCGGCAGGCCGTGGCAGTCCCAACCGAAGCGGCGCTCGACATGATGGCCGCGCATGCACCAGTAGCGCGGCACGATGTCCTTGAGGGTCCCGGCCAGCAGATGACCGTAATGCGGGGTGCCGGTGGCGAAGGGAGGGCCGTCGTAGAAGACGAAGTCCGGGGCGCTGGCCGCCCGGCGGCGCCGGTTGGACTCATGGAAGGCGTCCAGTTCCTGCCACCGGGCCAGGATCGTCTCCTCCAGGTGGGGCAGGTCGGGATTGGCGGGCACGGCGGCGAAGACCGCCTGATCAGTCGGCTGGTTCATGGTCTGCTGATCTCCTCCCGCACGCCGGATCAGGCCTCGTCGGGATCACTGTAGTCGGGTCCGCCCAGCATGCCCGAGGCGCGGATCTGCTGGCGCAGGGTCTGGCGCACGGTCTTGATCGCGGTGACCAGTTCCGGGCTGGCCTGGTGGGCCGCCACCAGCCACTGCATGAGAGCCTGGAGGGCGTTGAGCCCCTGGGGGCTCAACAGGGCCTGGACGGCCTGGGGCGGGACGGCCTGGGGTACCACCTGCAACAGCAGGGCGGCGCATTCCTGGGCCTGGAGTTCGCTCAGGGGGACGCCGACCGCCTGTCGGGCCAACTGGTCAAGGGCCGGGCCGATTTGGACCATCATGGCAGCCAGGCTGGGCTCAAGACCGGCCGCCTGGGGACTGTCGGCGAAGACGGTCCAATCAATGGTTGGGCCGGTATCGTCGGCCTCCGGATCCTCCCCATCATCTGGGCCAGGATCCTCCTCGGCGATCCCCTTGTCGTCCGTCACGTCCGTCAGGTCCTCAGGGATCTGCTCTGCCTGGGTGTCGGCAGGTGCTGCCGTGGCGAGATGCTCGGCAAAGATCTCTGTCCAGGGGCCTTGCAACTCAGCAATGCTGTCCTGGTCGCGGCCGTGTTCGGCCAGGGCCTTGGCCAGACGCTGGAGTTCGAACTTGTCGCTGTAGGGGTCGTCGGCGGTGGTCTGATCAATCAGGTCCTTGGCTGCTGGGCTGCCGAGGATGGCCAGGATGCGGCAGACCTGTTCCCCCAGGCCGCTGCGGCCCTGGGCCACCCGCTGCATCTCAGCGGCGTGCAGGGTCGGCAGGGCCTGTTCCAGGATGGCGGCATCGTGACCGGCAGCCGCCCGATAGGCCAGGGCCAGATAGGCGTTCTCGCGTAGTCCCAAAGGCGCGTCCGGGATCAGAGCGAGGATCTGCTGGGTACTGTTGAGGCGGCCCAGGGCCCAGGCGGCAGCCAGGCCGATCAGGCCGTCCTGACCGAGCAGGGGCAACAGGGCGTCAATGGCCTGAGGGGCGGCGGTGGTACCCAGGCAGATGGTCAGGGCAGCCCGCTGATGGTCATCAGTGGCCTGCCCCAGAGCCTGGACGAGGTCTTCGGCCGGGGTCTGGCAGGCCGTGATGGCGGCGGCGTTGAGGCCAGAGGCATCGGCCAGGGTGCTGAGGTCCATGACGTGTCCTTTGTGCAGGGCCCGTTTGAGGAAGGAAAGCATTGCTCAGCCTTCACGGTGCGGGAAGTCGTCCGACGCGCCGCTGGCACACAGCCGGCGGCTCAGGAACTGGCGTCGGCCTCCTCGGTGGCGGGGGTCTCGGTCAGCTTGCGACGGATCAGTTCCAGGGCCTTGTGTTCGCGGATGTCGTGGGCGACCTCGTTGAGACGACCACTCTCCTGTAGTTCCTGGGCGATCTCTGCCGGCTTGCGGCCGCTCTGATAGGCGGCCATGGAGATCTGCTGCTCGAGGTCCTGGCGGGTGGTATGGACGTCGTACTGGTTGGCTACCGCATCCAGGATCAGATGACGGCGCAGGGCCTGGGTGGTGTCCTTGACGATGCGTTCACGTTCTTCCTGTTCCAGTTCCTGGCGTCGCTCAGGATCGGCGTCCTGGTGGCGTTCCATGGCTGCTGCCAGGCCCTGTTCGATGATCTTGTCGAAGGAATGCGGCGGCAGCTCAAAGGGACAACGTTCGATCAGCTGGTCGATGATCTCGGTGTTCTGCTGCTCAACCAGGGCGTTCTCCTTGCGCGCCGCCAGGGCCATGGTGATACGTTCGCGCAGGTTGTCGACACTCTCGGCCCCGATGCGGGTGGCCAGGTCGTCATCAAGAGTGGCCGGCTCCAGGCGTTGGCCCTGCTGGATGGTGACGCTGACCTGGACCTCCTTGCCGCCCCATTGTTCCGGCTGGAAGTTTTCCGGCAGGGTGGTGGTGAACTCCAGCACATCACCGACCTTCTTGTCGGCGACCATGGCCACGACCTCATCAACCCCGGTGCCGAAGAGGGGGTAGGCCCCGACGATATGACGGAGGTCTTCAATGCTGCGCACGGTCTCACCATTGCTGGTGATGGTGCCGGTGATGACGATGACATCGTCACTGACCAGGGTGGTCTGGTCATCCAGATCGACGTAGGTGCCCATGCGCCGACAGAGTTGGGTGATCTCCTCTTCGACTTCTTCTGGACTGGCACTGGTATCATTGGTGGTGATGGTCAGGCTGTCGATTTCGGGCAGGTTGACGGTAGGGCGGATGTCGAAGGCCAGTACTGCCCGGACTCCGTCCTTGGTGTCGATGTCCTGCTCTTCGACCTGACCGAAGGGCTCCAGGGCCTGGTCCTTGATCAGTTGCTTGAAGCCTTCATCGATCAAGGCGCTGCGGGCCTCGCCTTCGGCAGCCTTGCCGTAGCGGGCCTTGAGCACCGCCCGAGGGGCCTTGCCGGGGCGGAAGCCCTTGATGGTGGCCTGGGTGCCATAGCGGCCCAGCAGTTCATCGGCACGAGCCGCGACCTCCTGGGCGTCGTAGGAGATGGTGACCTGCTTGCGAAGGGTGCCGCAGTCATCGACGGAAGTCTGCATGGAAACAGCCTTGTGAAAGGGGCGTAAAAAAGGGGGGCCAGACCGATCATCTCCGGCCCAGCTCGCGTGCGAGGCAGCATGCTAGAGGGCTTCGGGGATTGCTCAAGGCCCAAGGGAAGCAGGTGCACAGGGCCGGTCAGGCTATCTCTGACATTCCCAGAGGGTCACCAGCCTCCTGAAGCCGGGCCAGCAGTTCCTGCTGGAGTTCGGCGGTGAGCGCCGGTTCAGCCTCGCGTCGGTCGTGCAGATCCCAGGGGTCCTGGTCAAGATCGCTGAGCTGGAGCGGCTGCCAGCCCTTCGGGCCGTGCTGGGCGGCGAGGCAGTGGTGGGGGGTGACCAGGGCCCGCCAGGTTCCCAGACCGATCAGCGCCTGATGACGTTGATGAGCCAGATCACGGCCGGGGAGACCTGGGGGCGGGTTGAGCCCGGCCAGGGCGCAGATGGTCGGCAGCAGATCGATGGCCCCGATCAGGCGCTGATCCACGGTCCCGGCTGCCAGTCCTGGGCCGGCCATCAGCAAGGGGGTCCGCCAGGCCGCCTGGAGGTGGCTGGCCTTGCCCCGCCGTCGCCCGTGAGCTCCCAGATGGTCGCCGTGATCGGCGGTGACCACGACCAGGGTCCGGTCGAGATCAATGTCGGCCAGCAGACGACCGATCTCATCGTCCACCGAGGTGGTCATGGCGCTGTATTCGCGCCGCATGGCTGCGGTCAGGGCGCGTTCGGAAGCGGGGATGTCGGAGCGATCGGGGAAGTCGTCCTCACGGTAGAGGCCCAGGCAGGGTTCCGGGACCAGGCGGTCGACCAGATGCTGGGGGACATGGCTGACCAGCGGCGGGTCATCGTCACCGGCGGCGGCCAGGATCCGGTCGTCGATGGGCCAGGCGCGGGCCCGGACCATGCGCCGGATGCGGTCCTGGGTGCGGCCATCAGCGTAGGCCGCATCCATGGTGGCATTGTGGGGCGGGCCGTAGTTGAGGCACAGCAGCCAGGGCCGGGCTGCCTGGGCCTGGATGAAGTCCAGGGCCCGGTCGGTGGCGACGGTCGGTTCGTAGTGGCCGGCGTAGGCGTGGGTCAGGCGGCCGTGGTCATCGAAATCGGGCGTATCCCAGTGGAAATGCCCCCGGTTGTAGCCCCACCAGGACTGGTAGCCCAGCCGGGCCTGCGGGGGATAGAAGCCGGGCTTGCCGGAGTCCCACCAATGGGCCTTGCCGAAGAAGGCGGTATGCCGGCTATCGGCCTGGGCGATGGTGGCGAGCGAGGGCAGGCTGGTATCGATGCGCTGGTTGTTGGCCTGCACCCCATGATGCCAGGCGTAGCGCCCGGTCTGCAGACTGGCCCGCCAGGGCGAGCACAGGGGATGGGTACTGATGCAGTTGGTGAAGCGGGTGCCCCGGGCGGCCAGGGCATCCATGGCCGGAGTACGGGTGATCGGATCGCCATAGCAGCCCAGACCATCGCGGCGCAGCTGGTCGATGACGATGACAAGGACGTTGATGGGCATGGGCCCAGGATAATCGACATCGGTGGCGGTGCGAGCACGAGCGTCGGGACCGGGCAAAGACTGCTGGTGCCCGCGGCTGCGGGTGGTGTACTGTCGTCCCCCTGGAATCCCGCTGGACGCCCCCTCATGATCACCACCATCGAGACCTTTGTGTATGGTGCTATCGGTCTGGTCCGCATCAGTGCCGATGATGGCCAGCACGGTTGGGGTCAAACGCCACCGGCTGGATCGAACGGGACGTGCGTGATCTGGCCGGCACCAGCGGACTCTACGATCCCCAGCCGATCATCCGCGACGGTATGCTGGCGGTGCCTGAGGGTCCAGGCTGGGGGGTGGAGATCCGCGACTCCTGGCTGCGGCAGGCCCAACGGACGGTCTCGCAGTGCCCTGGCTGATCACTGATAGCTGATCAACGGAATTGCGCCCAGGGATCGTCGCTTTCGAAGTCGAGGGCGGTCATCTTCTTGATTTCCAGTCGTGGCTTGCGCGGGTGATTGGTGTGGATCACCAGGTCTTCCTCCAGGCGTACCGGATCAGGCTGGGCATCAGGGTCACGGGCGCGACCGATGATCAGCACCTTGCCTGGAGAGATGGTGCGCTGCTGCCATTGCCAGATATCGCCGTGATACTCGATCTGAGTGACCTTCAGACCCTCCTCGGGACGGCTTTCCTCTGGTGATGATACCAGCATGACCTTTTGCAGGCGATGCAGTTCGTCGGGACGTTCATGACTGGTGTACATGTAGATGTCGCGTTGCAGCAGTTCAGGCCGTTGATCAAAAGGGCCGTGCAGGGGCATGTTGTCAATGGCCACATCGGGGATCACCACCCATTGGAGGACTCGGCGGAGGATCTCCAGGTCTCCGTCTGTGAATTCGACATAGATGGTCTGCCGCATCTGCCCTGAGTAGTTGCGGTTGTCGATCTTGACCCTCAGAGTGGTTTCCTCATAGGGCAGCAGGACATGCTGGTCCATCTCCAGCAAGAAGCATTCGCAGGTTGAGAAGAGATGTTTGACCCGGACCGCTCGGTCATAGGGATTGGCGATCGTCATGGTCACGCTCAGGCGTTGATGCTCAAACAGGCGCGGCCCGACCAGGGTCGTGTCCTCATCAGCGCTGAGTGACCAGGTACAGATCACACCCAAGACAGCCATGGCCAGTGTCATACGGTATTGGTGCATCAGGAGGTCTCCTTGTGATCGGTATCAGTATGATCAACGTCTGGGTCTGGTGGTGGTTCAGTCACAGGCCGCCGCAACAGCTTGGCCCACAAGGCCCGACGGTGGGTATGACGGTGTTTGTAGCGGATCACCAGGTTGAGCATCAGCAGGTAGCATGGAGCAACAAAAGCCAGGCCAACAATCGTGCCGCCGATGCACATAGGCAGGAAGACGGAGACGAAGAGCCCGATCATGAAGAAGTGCATGCCCCCCAGGAGAGTCATGCTCTGCATGATTTCCCATAGTGCGGCGATCTCATGCCAGGACATGCCGCCCCCGGTGAACAGGGTGCCGACCTGATAGATGATGAAGTAGATCGGCAAGATCGTCAGCGGGTTGCTGATCCACACCAGGGCAACGGCAGCCATGGCATTGACCCGGAGCAGCCAGGCCAAGCCCAGAGCCAGGGGCATCTGGATACCCATCAATGGCAACCAGCCGAGGAAGCAGCCCACAGCAGCGCCGGCGGCGATGCGTTCAGGGCTGTCATTGAGATGGACAAGGCGGCGCCAGCCGCTTCTGGTGAAGGTGCGCAGACGGGGCCACCAGCCCTTGCGGGTCTGAGGGAAGGGACTCAGGAACACGGTGTCGCCTTTGCTCGTGTCAAGACGGCGCTGGCCAGACTGGCGGCGTGTGCGGCATCGGGCTGAAACGGCACCTCGGCGAGTACTGGCAGCCCAGTGATCCGGGTCAGTTCCTCAGATGCTGTAGCGGTGGCCACGCTGGGACTGACGACCTGATGGTGATTGACGATCATGCCCAGCGGTTCAAGCCCGGCTTGGCGCAGGGCGGCAACGGTCAGGGCGCTGTGGTTGAGGGTGCCGAGTTGTGGTCGGGCGACCACCAGAGGACACAGCCTGGCCGTCCGGGCCAGATCAATGATCGTCTCCAGGGCATCGGTGATCGGTACCATGACCCCGCCGACTCCTTCGACCAGCAGATCATGGTCACCGTCGACCGCTGCCAGGGCTGTGCGGTAGCGGTCCATATCCAGGGCTACCCCAGCCAAACGGGCGGCCAGGTGCGGTGAGGCCGCTTCCGGCACTGTGCAGGGGGCCACCGTGTCCAAGGGCTGGTCAGGTCCGGCTTGCTCTTGCAGCGCCAGGACATCGTCATAGCTGCCATCGGGATTGCGACCACTGACCACCGGTTTGTGTAGCCATACCCGGCGCCCCAATTGGCGCAGACCCTGGGCCAATAGACAGGTGATCTGGGTCTTGCCGACGCCGGTGTCGGTACCGGTCACAAGGATTCTCAGGTGCATGGCAGAACAGAATGGCGGATCAATGGCAGACGGCAAGCGAGGTGTCCACCGCACTGACAGTGGCTCAGGTGCCGCTTGCCACCCGGCGGAATGCGGTGCTGCCTGCTGCAGTGGAGTCTTCTGTCTGGTCAGCGATACGCTGCTTGCTGGCCAGGGCCAGATGTTCGCGGATGCTCTGCCAGTTGACGATCACCCCATCAGCGATCATCTGCCCGGCCCGAGCGATCTCGGGATTGGCGCCGGTCAGGCGCAGCAGTTCGCCGATGATCTCCCTGGCCCTGTCAGGACGTTCTTCGCGTTGCAGCAGCGGGACGGCATGACGGAAGAAGCGGACGGCATTGGCGGTGTCGCCCAGGGCCTCGTGCAGTTCGGCCATCTGGATCAACAGGTCGGGATTCTGGGGATGACTGGCAACCAGGCGTTGGACGGCCTCCAGGGCCCGGTCGAGGGCGCCGTCCTCCACCATGGCTTCAATCAGGCCTTGGCCCTCCTGCAGTTCTTCCTGGCCGCGCCCAGTGCGACGCAGCAGTTCAATGAGGCCGATGCGGACGGCGAAATGGTCGCCACTGCCAAGGCGTATGCGCTGGCGTGAGGCATCGATGGCGAGACCCAGATCATGACTGCGCATGGCGACATTGATGCAGTCATCAAGGAGATGATCGCGGTCCTCGGAGGCCGTCTCAATGGCGACTTCGGCCAGATCACGGCGCAAGATGACATCATTGGGGCGGATGCTGATGAGTTCGCTCAGCAATGATCTGGCCAGTTCCAGGTCATTGCTGCCGCGAGCCAGTAGCAGGGCCCGTCTGAAATGGCGCTCGGCGGTCTCGGTCTGGCCACTGCGGTTGGCGATGTCGGCCAACAGGGCATGCAGGCTGGGGTCGTTGCCATGTTCGGTGAGGGCATCGCGACCGGTATGGAGAGCGCCGTTGATATCCCCGGCTGCTCGCAGTTCGCGGATGCATGCTCTCCAGTGTCTGGCCGCTTCACGATGCAGGCCGCGTTGATCCTGGACCAGGGCCAGATGGCGGAGGTGTTGGTGTGGCTGGCCGCCGAGTTCAATCAGTCGCTGCAAGGTGTCGGCTTGTGCTTCAAGATTCTCTTCCTGCTGTTGGACCTGGAGCATCATCTCCAGCTGCTTGGCGACTCCCGCCCGGTCTTCGCGTTGATGGTATGCCTGGATCAGCCAGGCATGGTGGGTTTCCTCGTCAGGACAGAGTTCCGCCAACAGTTCGTGGAGGGCGATGTCGATCTCTTCGGTCAGTTCCGGCTCGGCCTGGGCAAACAGGTTCTTGATGATGGAGACGGTTTCGCTGCGTTCTCCCGTAGCCATGAGGTCCTTGGCCTGGGCGTAGACGATGTCGCCGCGCTGTGGGGCCAGGCGCAGCATCTGCCGCCGGGCGGTCATCACGGCGTCATGCTGGCCCTGGTCGCCGGCGGTGCGGGCAACCACCTCAAGATGGAGCAGGGCCTCGGCAGTGTTGTCGATCAGCAGGGCCAGGGCGGCCATCACCTGCGAGCAACGGATCGGATCGGCGCCGTACTGTTGGGCTTCACGCACCGCCGCCATCGAGGCCTCGATCTCGTCACGTTCCTCGTGATGACCGGCGAGCTGGAACAGGATGTCGATGCATTCCTCGTGTTCCTGCATGCGGCGGTAGATGTCGAGCAGTTGCTTGAGGGGGGTGATCTTGTCCTCGCCCAGACGGACGGCATTGCGCAGGGCCAGGACCGCATTGCTGGGGTCGGAGACTTGGAGTTCTTCGGCCGCCTGCAGGTAGTCGAGGGCGGCGCGACCGTGATCGCGGCGCTGTTCGGCCAGTTCGCCCAGGGCCAGCAGGACTCGGCCGCCACCGCCACCCAGTTCGATGGATCGGCGATAGAAGCCTTCGGCGCTGCGCAGTTGGCCCTGCCGGCGGCAACGATCGCCGGCGATGATCAGTTCGTTGGCATCGGCCAGACGCAGGACCCCGGCCCCCAGCAGCCAGTCGTAGGCCATGTGCACCCGCCAGGGCGGCAGGCAGGCCAGTTCCGCGATGGCGCCCACCGGTGCGGCGAGG
>SLQH01000419.1 GCA_007131555.1 Planctomycetota bacterium
ACGGTGTCGTGCAGGCGCTGTTCAATCTGGATGCTGCTGGTTGCAAGGTCGGCTTCAACACTGTAGCAGTTGAGTTCAAGGGCATCGCAGCCGCTGTCCTGGAGGGCAATGGCATAGCGCACCCAGTGCTCCGGCTGTTCAGCATTGAGACTGCCGATCAAGGGCATCGAGACCTGCTTGCGGGTCTTGGCGACCCAGTGGAGGTGCTCAGCCAGGGCGCCATGGCGGTTATGCGGAAAGAACATGCCGCTGTCCGGGTTGAGAGGGGGCTTTGTGCTTGGTCCATCGGCCAGCTGCTCTTCGAACAAGGTGCGAATGACCACGGCCCCGGCTCCGTGGTCTTCAGCCTCTTGGATGCGATTGAGGTAACTGGATATGGGACAGGCGGCGACCACGATCGGTGAACGCAGATCCAGGCCCATGATGGTGGTGGCAAGTGATGTCATGGTAGGCTCTCTGATGTATATAACGAGGTTCAGGGCAGCTGTGTTGGTGGGATGATCAGATCCTCATATCGGTAGTGTGACGATGGCTCAATCATTCAGAGGCCTCAAGAGCTGCTTGTGATCATCCATATTGGGACCGCATCAGGCTGACATGGCGATCGGTGGTCGCCGACAGGCAGATGCCGAGCAGGGTGAAGGTGGCCAGGAGACTGGAGCCGCCGTAGCTGAAGAAGGGGAGGGTGATGCCGGTGACCGGCATCATGCCCAGGACCACCATGATGTTGATCATCACCTGACCCATCACCAGACAGGCGAAACCGCCGATGACAAAGCGACCGAAAGGGTCCCGGCAGCGCATGGCGGCGGCCAGCAGGACCCAGGAGAATGCTACGAACAGACCCAGGATGATGATTGCACCAATGAAGCCGGTTTCTTCGCCGACTACCGCGAAGATCATGTCGTTATGCTTTTCTGGAATGTACCCCAGCAGGTTCTGTTCTCCCATGCCGTAGCCCTTGCCCAGCAGACGACCAGAGCCGACCGCCCGCATGGCACGGATGGTTTGGTAGGCTTCGTGCAGGGCGAAGGATTCGGGATCAAGCCAAGCCTGGATGCGGCGGAATTGATAGCCCTCGCGGGGCAGCCTGGCAATACCGATGGCGATGACCAGCACCCCGCTGCCGATCAGGGCCGCCAGATGACGCAGACGCATGCCGGCGAAGAACAGCATGCCCAGCAGCATCGGACCGAAGGTGAGCGATGATCCCAGGTCCTCACGCGAGAGCAGGATCGCCGGCAGGCCGCCGACGAGTAGGACGATGCAGACCCAGGATAGACGGCGGGGATCGCAATCAGGGTCGCTGAGCAATCGGGCGCAGGTCAATATGGTGGCGATCTTGTAGAACTCGGCTGGCTGGACCCGTAGGGGGCCGAGCACCAGCCAGTTGTGTTCACCGCCGATGCGTGGCACCAGGGCTGTGCCCCGCATCAGCATCATGAACATCAGCAAGGCGAACATGCCCACATAGAACTCTGGCACCAAGGCCTTCCAGGTGGCCGGGGGCACATGCAGACAGGCAAGGCATGAACTCAGACTGATGATCAACCATACGATCTGGCGACGGGCCTCAAAGCCGAGGCGGTCTGATCCTGGACTGGCCGTGGCGCTGATGACAAAGGCCAGTCCCAGGGCGGTCAAGGTCAGGGCCAGGATCAATGGTGACCAGGCGAATTCGTGCAGACGTACCCGACGCAGAATCTGCATGGATGGTCGTCAGCGCCGCCGGGGGGTGACATGGAGACTGGAGGCACCGGCATGAGCTGATCCGGTGATCGGTCTCAGCCCAGGGGATGGTGTGACGATGGCGCGTTGCGGCCAGATGGGCGCTGGCCTGGGTCCCAGGATCATTGGCGCAGGATGCATGATCAGAGGAGAGGTGTAGCCCCAGTATCGCCGATCAGAGCGATGGTAGGAGATGACCGGCGTGGTATGGCGGATCACCACCACTTCTGTCGCTCGCTGTGATACCGGTGCCAGCGGAGCCATGACGTGGCCCGGATCTGTGGGCAGCTGGCGGATGACATCCGGCTGGGAGGGCGTTTGGCCAGGGTCATTGAGCGCTGTCTGGGCATCTGTCGATTGTTGGGCCTCGGCGGCGTAGAAGGCGATCTCGTAGGGATCGAGGCGTTGGTTGTTGTCGGAATCGAACATGGCCACCAGGGCTTGCGCCTGGGCCCCGGCGATCGGGCGCAGTTCAGCCGCACAGAGCCCGCCATCACCATTGAGGTCAAGAGCCCGCCAGGTTGCGGGGCTGTCTTGGCGTAGGCGATGGAGGCTGAGGATGATGGCCAGGCCGCGGGCCTGGCCGAGCTCCACGATGGGCTCGTGTTGTTCTTCCGCCGAAGTCTGAGGTGCTGCCTCCTCTCCAAGGGCTGATGACAAGGGCAACAGTACAGCCAGAGAGATGATGCTCATATGGAGTCGGAACATGGTGCGCTCCAGGGGCTACAGCAGGGCATGATGCCATCTTATGACGATTATGCCGCCGATGCCTGGGGTGTGCCAGTGATAATCCCTCACCAGAGCAGTGACAGGGCGGCGATGCCGGCCAGGATGATCACGGCGGCAAAGAAGACCTGTCGCGGCAGGCGGTAGAGCAGGAATCGTCCGATCAGGACTCCAGCCAGGACGCCCGGCAGCAGTACGAGGTTGAGGCGCAGGCTGGCAGAGGAGATCATCGGCTGATCAGGATGCATCCAGGAGATGGCCAGAAAGATGGGCATCTTGCTGAGATTGAGCAACAGGAAGAACCAAGCCATGGTGCCCAGGAACTGCTGTTTGTCGACCTTCTGGCCGGCCAGATAGACCGACATGACCGGGCCGGCGGCGTTGGCCAGGGTGGTGGCGATACCGGTGCAGCAGCCGGTTGCGGCACAGCCCAGGCGGCTGTGGGGTCGCAGGCGCTCGCCGTAGCGCAACTGGGCCAGATGGAGGCCGATCATGATCAAGACGATGATGCCGAGCAGGGGGCGGAACCATTGATCAGCGCGTTCGTCGCCCCCCAACAGCCACAGCAGGAGCCCGCCGATCATCAGGCCCAAGCCCACCCATGAGAACAGGCGCAGCAACAGGTCCCAGCGGGCGTGGCGGCGGAACCAGGCCACGGCGCAGCAGTCGGCAATGATCAACAGGGGCAGGACCACGCCGACCGACTGTCGACCGGGGATGGCTCTGGCCATCAGGGCCACCACCAGGATGCCCAGGCCGGGCAGGCCGGTCTTGGCGGCACCAATGGCCATGGCTGCGGTGATGGCCCAGAACCACGCTGCCTGTCCCTCAATCATGATCGTTCCTGGGTCAGTCGCCACTGGTCATCGCAGGTGGTCACCAGGTGGCTGGGGCGCTGGTTGATCAGTGTCACCGGATCCGGGTGATGACCGAAAGGGAGCCCGAACAAGACTGGAATCGCGAGCCGATCGGCCCAATCGACAATCACGTCAGCCATGCTTGGTCCATGGTAGCCCGCTGGTATGGGATGCGGCATGGTGCCCCACAGCAGGGCTGCGACATGGTGCAGATGGCCGGCGAGATACAGTTGCCACAAGGCCCGATCAACCCGATAAGGGCGTTCATCGATGTCTTCAAGGGCCAGGATGCAGCCGCTGATATCTGGCATGGCTGGGGTGCCGACCAGTCCGGCGAGGACCGACAGACAGGCGGCGAAGAGTGGCCCGGTCGCCTGTCCGGGCCGGATGACCCGCACGCCATTGTCGCTGTCCTGGTCATAGTGCAGGGCCGACCCTGATAGGGCGGCGGTCAGGCTGTAGCGGGCTCGCGGACCATGGGGGATGCCGGGCATGGCGGCGTACAGGCTTTCGCCGCGATTGCTGCAGGCCCAGGCGCAGTGCAGAACGGTGGCGTCACTGAAGCCGATCAGGCGACAGGTGGTGCTTGGCGTCTGAGCCAGGAGCGTCGGTAGCACGGTGATGCAGCCATAGCCGCCCCGGCCCAGCCACCACAGATCGTGTTCCAGGGCGCTGGCGAGTTCTTGACGTTGCAATCGGTCATCAAGCCGCCAGTCCCCAGCCGGACGGATGAGGCGGCAGGACTCAGCCACCTGCAACGACCAGCCATGCTCTTGAGCAGTGGCCTGGGCATGGCGGATCATGGCCGCACTGGCCGCTTCGTCGTGGGGACCATAGGCTGGGCAGGACAGGAAGCAGCGCAGTGCCATGGCGACATGATGGAGTCAGGCCAGGGCGGCTCAAGCCGGGAGCCGCAGTGCCCAACGGGTTGTCCGATGGGCTGCGCAGGACCGCAAAAAGCCCTGCTCAGGGCTGTGACAGGTATGTCAACAGAACGCCATCGCCAGCGGTGGACAGCGGTTGACCATGCCTATGCCGTCTTCTAGAGTATGGTATGACTGGTTGGGATCGTTCACCTGCACTGTACGCAAGCTGTCAGCCTGCCCCCATGACCGCCTCAGCGAGCCGTCCATGGGCTTGACCGGCAGTCTGCGTACCATGTCCTTGGCTGATGTCGCCCAGACCCTGTCACGGTCTCGGGCGGACGGCATCTTGCGTCTGACCGGGCAGGATGGCGGTCGCGACATCTTCTTCAGCAAGGGCGAGGTGATCCGCATCTCCTTGGTGGATGTCCCCATCATCCATTCTCTGATCGATCATCTGTTGGCCATGGGCGCTCTAGACCGTTCTGCCTTGGGGATGGCTGATACTCAGGCCCAGAACAGCCCTTCGAGCGCCATGTCGCAGGCTCAGATGTCGGGAGGCTTTGCCACCATTGAAGCCTTGCTGGCCTCGGGGCGGATTGACGTCCAGGTTGTGGAAGAGGCCCTTGAAACCGTGATCTGCGATCAGTTCCTGGATCTGCTGTCCTGGGAAAACGCCAGCTTTGAGTTCACTGAAGCAGGAGACGATGCGCCCGAAACCCGTTTGGCCCTGACCGAGGCCGAACGCTTCCCGGCTCGGGTTCCCCTGGACATGCTGCTGATGGACAGCGTGCGGCGCCTGGATGAATACCACCGTATCCGCTGTGAGCTGCCCACTGAAGATGCCGTGCTGGTGGTCGAGGACGGCCGTGAAGACGATCTCGCCCGTCGGTCCGGTTCCTATCCGGCCCGCTGTATCGTTCCCTTGATCAATGGGGTCAACAGCCTTGGCGATCTGGTGACCTTTTCGGTCTGTACCCGGGTTGATGTCTACACTGTGGTGCACTCCTTGTTGTCTGCCGGGGTGATCCGGGTCCTCAATCTCGAAGAGATGCAGGCCATGGGCCACGCCTTGATGAGCGATCAGAATTTCAGTCAGGCGGCCACCCTCTATCGTCGGGTGTTGGCCTTCGACAGCGAGCGTGAGGAGGTCCGGCAGAACCTGGCGACCTGTCTTGAGGCCATGGGCGATTCGCCGGAGGCGGCCTCCAGCTTTGCCCAGTTGGCCATTGCCCGTCTCCAGGATGGCGCTGCTGATAGTGCCATCCATTTTGCCCGCCGTTCCTGTCAGTTGCAGCCGGGAGCCACCAATCATCTCATCCTGGTGCGTTGTCTGATCAATGCCGACCACGCTGAGGAGGCGGTGGCCGAACTGCTGTCCCTGGCCCGTCGCCAGGAAGCATCGGGCCATGTCGAGGAGGCCCGGGCAACCTGTCTCAAGGCCATGGAAATCGTTCCTGAATCGCCGGAGGTGGTGCGCGAACTGTCCCGCCTGCATGCGACCAGTGACGGTGCAGAGCATGGCGTAGACACCATCGTCTGTGTCGAGTGTGGTCAGGCGAATCCACGTAGTCGCGAACAATGCAGCAATTGTGGCGCAACCTTGCACTTGAGCTGTCTGCACTGTGGTCGGGTGGTGGGAGTCAGTGACCGGATATGCATATTCTGCGGCAACAATCCCCATGTCAGCCCTGATGAATGCCAGCGTCGAGCCGGTCGTGGACCGGGAACCACAGCCATTGTGTCCTCTGTCTTGCGCCGTCAGCCGGACCCGGACAGCGAACGTCGTGGCGAAGTCGAGCATCTGGTCTCCCAGGCCCGGGCCCTGGAAGGAGCCGGTCGTTATCAGGAAGCCTTGGACCTCTGGAAGACCCTTGATGGTCAGGAGGACAATCGCAAACTGCGCGATCATATCCGGGACATCGAATGCTTGGTGCATGACCAGACCATTGAACAACTCATCTCGCGGGGTCACATTCTGCGTGAACGCCGGGCCTTTTTTCGGGCAGTGCGCTGCTACCGGGCCGCGGCTCATGGCATGGCCCCATCTGACCCACGGGTTGAACGTCTTCAGACAGTGATCGCTGCCACCGTTCGGAGCGGACGATTGGCGGTCGGTCTCTATGCCTGTGCCGCAGTCATTCTTCTGGTGGTGGCCTTCCTGGTGGCCGAACCCTGGTTCGCCCTGCGGCGTTACCGCATGGAAGTCAATGCTGCCATTGCCGAGATCGCTGCCGCGCACGATGTCCGCAATCCCATGGTCAGCTATCGAGCCATAGCCGGCATCAACCGCCGTCATGACCTGCAGCCTGAAACCCTGGTCCTTGACAGTCGGGCTCAGGAGCACTTCCTTCGCTTGAATCAGCACTATCGCCAGACCGTGGTCGAGTTGGCCGAGGCCGAGCGTCAGGCCATAGAAATGCTGGCCGAACGCGGTCAATGGCAGGCGGTACAGGAGCGGGCCGAAGACTACCTTGATGCCCTGGCCCATGAGATCGGGCCCGGACGGATTGTTGAACTGGCCACTGAGGCAGCCGAGCACCTCCAGGCAGCTGAGGAGGAACAGGCCCTGCTCAGTGACCAGCCCCGTCAGCTGGAGGCCCTGCGGCAGATCCTTGATGAAGGTCGCTGGGCCAGAGCGCTTGAAGGCCTCAAGCAACTGGTTGACAGCCCTCACCAGCCGACTGCCCTTGAGGCCCAGAACCTGCGTGATGACCTGCTGGCCAGACGTCAGGCCTTCATTGATGATCTTGAGCGGGCCACGGCCTTGATGGCTCGTGATATTTCAGCGGCGGTGGCCGCTCTCGGCGAGTTGTCTGATCAGGCTGCAGGATGGGGGGAGGAGGCGCGCAGAACCCTTATGGCTGCGCAAGAACAGGCTCGTGAGGCCTTGGCGGCCGGCCGCCAGGCCTGGGAGGCCCTGGGCCATGAGCCGACCGTCGCAGCCTTGCAGACCTTCATTGAACGCCATCCCGCAGTGCCGCAGGTCCAACAGGCCGAAGCCGCCTTGCGTCAACGTCTGGCGGTAGAACAGCGTTACGCCCAGGATCTGGCCGCCTATCGTGCCGCAGTCGATGATGGCGATCTGCCGGCCATCCACGCTGCTGCCCTGCGGCACCACCGCCGCCATGGAGCACGGGCGTTGGCGGATGATGTGCGGGTGCCCCTGCTCATAGATGCTGGTATGCCAGATGTCGACATCCTGGCTGGTAGTGAGCCCCTCGGCAGCACCGATGCCGAAGGGCATCTGCTGTGGTGGTACATGCCCGACACCCAGGCTGATCTCAAGGCTCGCAAGCGCGGCTTCAAGGAGGTCAGCAGTACCCTTGACGCTGTGCGAGATCGTCCACGGTGGCAGTTCCGGATGCTGCGGGCACCATTGTGGACCGTGACCGCTGGCGGAGCAGTTCGTCATCTGGAGGTCATGGGGGACGATCTGCTGGTGGCCGCCAGCAATGAACTGGTAGCCGTTGGTGAGGGGACGGTGCGATGGCGCTACGCCCTGGGTGATGCCGGTATCGGTTCCTTGGGTGTCAATGCCGTCCTGCCGCCCTGGGTGGCCCTTGATGGCGGTCGTCTGGTCGTTTTGCGTCGTGACCAGGGTATTTCGGTGCTTGATCAGGGCACTGGTCGTTCTCTGCAGCATCTTGATCTGGACGGGACTCCCATCGGACCTCCGGTGGTATTTACCTCAGAGCTGCGGCATGGTGAACAACGCATGGCCGTGGCCACCGATGTCCTCATGGTGGGTCCGCTGGCTGGCCCACTGCGCAGCCTGGAAGTGGCAATGCGGCCCATTACCGGCCCCATCGCCGTTGCTGCCGATCTGCGGACCTTGTTGGTATTCGGTACCGGCGATGGTCTGGTGGCCATCGACGAGACCTCTCGTCAGCTACGTTGGCGTTTGGATCTGGATGCTGCCCATATTGGCCGTCTGGTCAGCTTGGACGCTGAGCGGTGGCTGACCGTCCTTGATGGCAGTGTTCCGGTGGCCGTGCATGTCGGTCCTCAGGGTGCTCGTCGCCTGTGGTCGCTGGGTTTGCCGCAGGAGCCCCTGGTCGGTGGTCCTCAGGTTGTTGAAGGACGCATCTATGTCACGACCCGCACCAGGATTCAGCGCTTTTCCCTGAACGGGGGTCGGGACGCGACCTTTGAACTGAGTGCCAACGGCGAGTGGTTGCTACCTGCGGCCGTGGCGGGCTCTCGTGTTGTCGGCATCGAGGAGGTGGATGAGACGGTCCATCTGGTGCTCTTTGAGAATGGTCGAGAGCAATGGCGGCAGCCATTGGAGGCCCCGGTGGGCGCTCTCGCAATCGGTGATCGACAGGTTATGGTTGGTTTTGCCACAGGCCTTGTCCAGGCCTACGCGGTCGAACAATGCCCATACGGGAGCTCTTGCCCGACGTCAGCGATGAGAAACGAGGTCATCATGCTCAATACGGCATTGATTGAAGAATTCCAGCGCATCAACGCCAGTCGTCAGACAGGAGCGTTGGCGGTACAGGTCGGGCAGCGGACTGTCCGGTTCTTCTTCGAGCAGGGTGAACTGTGTGTCCTCGACTATTGTCAGGACAAGGAGGACCTGGTTGCCCGGCAGTATCGCATCTACAACAAGATCGGTGCCGAGATGGAGGCCGCCTTGTTGGACCATGTGCGCCAGGGAGGACGGTCCCAGGACTTCTTGACGCGACAACAGCTGGTGACAGCTGAGGAGATTGAGCAGGTTACCCGGACCCTGGTTGAAGACACGCTCTGCGAGGTGTTTGGCAACGAGCACCAGTCGGTCAATTTTGACTCCAATGTCCGCTACGAGGATTTCGATTTCAGCACCTTGGCAGTCAAGCTGCGTATTCAGGTGGACATGCTGCTGCGGATGGTGTCCAGCCGGGTGGCAGAGCGTGACAGTGTGGTGCGCGAAATCCCTGAGTGGACCATGATATTTGGTCTGGTTGAAGGTGCGCCGGATGCCCAGCGACTCAACGAGATGGAGCGCTGTGTTCTGCATTTCATTGATGGCCACAAGACGGTCAGTGACATCTCGTCGGCCTTGCGTGAAAGCAGCATGAACATCGGTTGCTATCTGGTCAGTCTGATGGTTCAGGGGTACATCCGGCCAAGTGGTTACGGAACCCGCAGCAGTCTTCGTGCGGCCGTTGATGGCCAGGCTCAATCTCCGGATCAACAGCCGGAAGAGAGTGCCGACCCAGGGACCTTGGCTCAGGATCAGGCAGGATCTCCCGGAGAGATCCGCAACTTTGAGGTCTATCGTGGTTCAGATAGCGCGATGGCATCGGTGGGCGGTCGGCGTAGAGCGCCATTGTTCATCTTGTTGTGTGTGCTGTTGGTCATGGTCGGCATCTTCGTCCTGGTGGTCATGGCTGAGTATGCCCAGGAACAGATCGGCGAATTGAGGCGCCAGATCGAACAGGACATCGAGGCGGCGGCCTGGCAGGAAGCTGACGAACGATTGGCCGAAGCGTTCACCCTGGCTGCTGGTGATGAGACCATCCGCGCGCAGTTGATGGTGTTTCGCGACCAGATCAATGAACGGGACCTGACGGCCTTGCTGGACGGTGTTGATCGCCATCTTGACCAGGAAGATCTGATTCTGGCCCGTGCTGAGTTGGGTCGCTTGCCTCATCTTGACCATCGCTTTGCCGAAGGGGGACTGTGGTCCAGGCCCTTGTTGCAGCGCTTGCGTCAACTGCATCAGCGAGCTGATGCAGTTGAACAAAGCATCCATGATCGTACCCAGGAACTGGAAGAACGGGTCATCGCCCTGTTGGATGCCAAGGATGTTGACAGGGTCATCGTGTTATTGGACGAAGAGCCGCAGAACATCAGTTCGGGGGGGCGACGGGCCCTGCGTCAGTGGCGGCGGCGGGCCATCGATCAGGCTGCCGACGAAACGGTGCTGTCGTTGACGGCTCGTCGCGAATTGCTGCATTTGGTCATGCAGAGCAATCCTCCTGCTGAGATGAAGGAATCGGCCCAACAGATTTTGCGCGAGTTGCAGGAGATCGACAGTCGTCTTGAGCGAGAGGTCCTGGCCATTGAGGCCACGGTTGAGAGTGGCGATTACATGCAGGCCGAAGAACAATTGGCGTCATGGCGGCAACGGGCTGAGGGTCATCCCATTGAGGCCCGTCTTGATGGCATAGAGGCGGCCATCGCCCATGCCCGTAGTGATGCCGAATCACGTTTGCAGGCGACGCTGACCCTGATCGAATCGTCTCGTGATCCGGCCGCATTGGAGGAGGGGCGCTCAGCAATCGCCTCATACCTGGAGCGTGCCCCCCGCAGTTCCCTGGCCGTGGCCTTGCGACAAGGCCAGGACCTGCTGGCGGTCTGTCGGGCCGCCTTGGATGCCGCAACCATTGAGCAAGAGTTGGCTGCCTTGCCGGAAGACGTCCAGGATATGTATGAGGTCTACGCCGCTGCCATAGCCCATCGTCGACGTGGCTTGCGGGACCTGGTCCTGGCTGCTGATCGTGAAATGCAGCGAGCCCAGGAGCTGCGTCAGGCCCGCCAATGGTCGCAGGCCTTGCAGGTCCTTGAGGAGCTGCGTGACAATGAACAATGGCGGCGCACAGCGGCCTATCAGCAGGTCCAGGCCCAGATTGACGATCTGCGGCAGCGCATCAGTGCTCATGCCGCCCGTCTTGAGACCCTGCGTGCCGCCATGATTGATGATGATATGGACCTGGTGGCCCAGCTGCTGCGTGAATTGGACTTGCGTCGTCATGTGTTCTGTATCCGCAGTAGTCCTGCCGGGGCGACGGTGATTGACCACGAGGGCACCGAGTTAGGCACGACGCCGTTTGTCGTCGAGGAGTCCAGCGATGCTCCAGTTCGGACATACCGCCTGTCTCTGGCTGGTTATGCTGAAACGACGGTCAATCGACAGGATCGGAGTGCCGGCTGGCGCATCCATCGCACCCTGGAGCGTGCGCCGGCCATCGTTGCCAGCCTTGGATCATCGGTGACCAATGTCCCCAGTGTTCATGACGGCAGTCTATGGTTGGCTGGTCCCCGCGCGATCTACCGGGTTGATCGTGCAGGTGGTGTTCATGTCAAGGCATTCGAAGGCCCTCATGGCGGCATCTTCCGTCCTGTGCCTTCGCCGATCTATGCCCCAGTGACCATGATTGATGAGGTGCCCATGCTGCCGACTCGCGACCTGTTCGCGATCAACATTGGTCCTGAACACAGTGTCCGCAGGTCTTTGGGGGGGCGGACTGATCATGCCTTGGTCAGCTACATCAGCGAGATGGTTGTGGATCGCCACCTGTTGATAGTTGCCGGTACCGACGGGGCCGTGCATGCTCATGATCCCAACCGTCAACAGACCGTCTGGTCATCAGTTGCCGGGGCTCCTTTCGTGTCGGGTCCGATCCGGCATGGTGATCGGATTCTGATCGCACGGCGTGACGGCACGCTCATGGCCATGGATGCCGAAACGGGGCAGCGAGCGGTCTACGTTGCCCTGGGCGAGCCGTTGCTGTCGATGCAGAGCGATGGTTCCAGGATCTATGGCGTGACGACCACCCAGTCATGGCGCTGGGATGGCGAGGCAGCGGCGGCCAGTACCGAACGCTTGCCCTTTGAGGCCGCCTTTGCCGGACCGGGAGCTGCCATCAGCACCAATCGTCGTGCGTGGCAGCGTCTTGATGATGGAACCTGGGTCGAACGAGGTCGTCTGAGTATTGTAGCTGACGTCAAGCGGGCTCCGATTGCCTGGGGCAATCAGGTTGTCGTGACCTATGACAGGCAACTCCAGGTCATCGGTGATCGTCCCTTTGCCATAGAGGCCAATGACTCATTCCTGCAGCCGGTGGCTGAGGGTGATGATGTGTGGATGGTGTCTCTTGACGGTGAGATCAGACGATTCCAGGCGGTTGGTCCGTAATCATCCTCACGTCACTACAGGCCCAAATGGGCTGTGTAGTGCTTGTCGTATTGTCGATGCCCTGACGGCGACAAGGTCTCAAAGCCGGTCAGGGTGCCCGTTTGCGTCCTCTGTTTCCATCGCCCTGTTTGATGCTCTGTAACTCCTCAGGCCAGAAGTGGGCTGAGTGATCACGATGCATTTTTTTCAGAGGCCAGGGCGCCCAGAGAGGGTCAGCCGATAGCTGCTTTCAGGATGGCGCCGTCGTTTGTGTGCCCCATCGCTTGGCCACCAAGGCTGTGAGCACGGGGGTCAGCAGGGCTGTGGTGATGATTGAGGCGGCGATCAGAGGCGTGGCGACTTTCACCACCTCCTCCAAGCTGGGATCGGCCGCCGCCAGGGCGATGGGAGTAGCAACGGCATTACCAGCAGTGCTGGATGCGGCGGCGCCGGCGATGCCACTGCCGCCAGTGCAGCGATCAGCCAGAATGTTGCAAGTTCCACCGACGACAGTGGTGAGCAAGCCCAACAGGATGCCGGCCAGACCGGCCGTGACGAGGTTTGTCAGATCAATGCCCGTGCCCAGAGCAAAGGCGAAGAAGGGAATCAACAGCGGTCCGCCGGTGGTCAGGAAAGTGCGCAGGTTGCGATCAAGATTGCCCAGGATCATGCCGATGATGATGGGCACCATTACCGCTACCAAGGCAAGATAGGGAATTTCAGCCAGACCAGCGGCCCCAAGGGCGATCATTGTCAGAAAGGGACCGTCATTGATTGACAATATGGATATCGCCCCGACGTCGGTCTCGTCACCGAATTCGCCGACCAGAGCGGCATAGAGACCGCCATTGGAGTTGCTCATGGCAGCAATGATTGCCAAGGCACTCAGACCGAACAGGCCTTGTGGTCCAAACAGGTGATGGACGCTCAGGCCCAGGGCTACAGCAGTGACGAACTTGGTGGTGGTGATCACGGCCCCGGTCTTGATCGCCCTGGGGGCTGCTTTCAACGAGATGCCAGCGCCCATGCACAACAAGAAGGCACCGATCAAGGGCATGGCACCGTCTTTGAAAAGGGCGGTGGTGAAGCCGCCGATCTCCAGGGCCTCGGGCCAGAAGGTCCCGAACAGCGATCCAATCAAGAGCGGGATGACCATCATCCCGCCGGGAATCCGTTCGACGCTGGCCTTGATCTGCACCATGTGAGACTCCTGGCTGGCCGATGTCTACAGGGTCGGCCCGATACGGTTGATGGCAAATTCCTGATGGCCGTGGATTTCAGCCAGTACCGGTTGACCGTTGATGGTGGCAGTCAGTACAGCCAGCAGTTCGTCAGCCAGTTCCTGGGGACTCAATCCTTCGCTGATGACCCGTCCGGCATCAACATCGATGCAGTCGGGCATAGCCAGGGCGGTGTCGTGATTGCCGGTGATCTTGATGACCGGGGCGATGGGACAGCCGGTCGGGGTCCCTCGTCCGGTCGTGAACAGGATGATCTGGGCTCCGCCGGCCACCATGCCGGTGATTGACTCGATGTCCTGTCCTGGGGTGTCCATGAACCACAATCCCGGACCAGAGGGGGCCTGGCCGTAGTCGAGGACGCC
>SLQH01000460.1 GCA_007131555.1 Planctomycetota bacterium
GTCTGCAACACAAGTATGATCAGACGGTGCTGTTCTTCCCCCAGGCCGGTCAGAGCTGCCATGCTTATTGCACCTTCTGCTTCCGCTGGGCCCAGTTTGTCGGTGCCAAGGATATGACCTTCGCGGCTCCTGACAGTGATGGTCTGGTGGCCTATCTTGAACGTCACCCTGAGGTCAGCGATCTGTTGGTGACCGGTGGCGATCCCCTGGTCATGACGACCCGGGTGCTGCGGCGCTATCTGGAGCCGGTGCTGGCGGCCGACCTGCCCCATCTGCGGACCATCCGCTTCGGCACCAAGTCAGTGGCCTACTGGCCACAGCGTTTTGTCAGTGATCCAGACGCCGATGACCTGCTCCGCTTCTTCGAGTCAATCATCGCCAGTGGCCGGTCGATATCGGTCATGGCGCATTACAATCACCCTCGTGAACTATCGACCGCAGTTGCTCGTCAGGCCATCGCCCGCATCCGGTCCACTGGCGCCCAGATACGTATGCAGTCACCGATGGTGCGCCATGTCAACGACCGCCCCCAGGTCTGGGCTGATCTGTGGCGTGAAGGCACGGCTTTGGGGATGATCCCGTACTATTGCTTTGTTGAGCGGGATACCGGCCCCAGTTCCTACTTCTCTCTGCCCCTGGTGCGGTGCTGGCAGATCTTCCGTGATGCCTATCGTCAAGTGGGCGGTTTGTGTCGTACCGTGCGCGGCCCATCGATGAGCGCGTTCCCCGGCAAGGTCCTTATTGATGGTGTGACCACGGTGGCTGGTGAACGGGTCTTCGCTCTCCAGTTCCTGCAGGCCCGTCGTGACGACTGGGTCCGTCGACCCTTCTTCGCCGCCTTTGATCCCCACGCCACCTGGCTGGATCAGTTGCGCCCGGCCTTCGGCGCTGAGCGCTTCTTCTTTGAAGATCAACTCGACGGAGAGCTGCAGAGTTGGCGCAGCACCGCTGACGGTGTCCGTCTGCCGCAATAGTGGATTGCGAGGCTGGAGGCTTGCCGGATAAGGCGATAGGGGCGGTTTCTCCCTAGAAACGGTGGGCTATAGGGTTGCTATTCAAGCGGATATACGTGGCCAGAACCGGCTCGCCTTCTGGGTCAAAGCCTGAATCTGTCTATATCGTCTTGTAGAACAACCCTAAAGCCAACAGCCAGATTTAACCTCAGTGGGCTTTCGCTGATACCGGCTTCTCCAGGACTCGGTCGATGATGCCGTAGTCCAAGGCTTCCTGCGGACCCATGAAGAAGTCGCGTTCGCTGTCCTTGCTGACCCGCTCCAGACTCTGGTCGGTATGATCAGCGAAGAGTTCGTTCATGGTCCGCTTGAGACGGATGATCTCGCGGGCCTGGATGTCGATGTCAGAGGCCTGGCCACGGGCTCCGCCGGCCGGTTGATGGACCATGATGCGGCTGTGCGGCAGGG
Organism: Planctomycetota bacterium; assembly: GCA_007131555.1. Lineage (GTDB taxonomy): Bacteria > Planctomycetota > UBA11346 > UBA11346 > UBA11346 > SLQH01. The sequence goes on from SLQH01000460.1 coordinate 1,422, forward strand.
CGTAGCGCTTGCCCTTGGTGCCGGCGGCCAGCAGGAAGGCGGCCATGCTGGCGGCCTGGCCGATGCACACCGTCACGATGTCGCAGTGGAGGTACTGCATGACATCATAGATGGCCAGCCCGGAGGTGACATAGCCGCCTGGGCAGTTGATATAGATGTTGATATCGGTGTCGCGCTTCATGCTTTGCAGGAAGAATAGCTGGGCGATGATGTTGTTGGCGACGTAGTCATCAATCGGCTCGCCAAGGAAGATGATCCGATCCTTGAGGAGGCGCGAGTAGATGTCGTACATCCGTTCGCCGCGGGCATCCTTCTCAATCACCATTGGCACGGGCATGAGGCAGCTCCTTACAGGACAGCTGTGTCAGGTCGGGAACCATAGGGCGAACCAGGCTCTGGGCCAAGCGTTATCCCCTCGCGGCAGCCTGATCACACCGGCTGTCTGTTGAAACGTTGACGCTGATTGCGCGTATATGATAACAAGGGACACTGTAGGTTAGAGCCTTCCCCCGGCTGCAGAGCAGGGCCTGCCTGCGGCCCAGTCCGAAGCCCTGGTTGACGAGGTGGTTCTATGAGGAGATGCGCGATGCTGTCACGATGCTTGTCGATCATGCTGATCAGTGCCTTGTCCATGGTTGCGCTTACGCTGCCGGGCACGGAGACCTATCGTCAGCGCTTGGCGATGACCGATACCAGCGATCCTCATGAGATGTTCGAGCTGGCCCAGTGGTGCAAGGACAACAACATGATTGTCCGTTATCGCCAGCACCTCAATCAGGTGATTGAGCTGGATCCGGACCATTATCCGGCCCGCGAAGCCCTGGGCTTCGTGTTTTACAACAACCAGTGGACCCACCGCTCACGGGTGCCACGCCATGTCCTCGAACAAGAGGACAAGGCCCGCCAACAGACCGCTGACGGGACCAGCGATTGGACGGCCGCAGCGGCCGGCCCAGCGCCAGCTGCCGATGAGATCACCTGGGACCTGACGATTGGTGATGACCCCAGTCCTGGTGAGGAGGGCTGGATCAACCAGCAGATTGGCATCATGAGCCGGTCCGGGCCCATGTCGCGACAATTGGAGGGGGCTTATCGCACCTTGTTGATGGAGCGCTATTTCCCCGGCTCCATCCATCATTTGAAGCAGGCTCTCAAGGGCGGGTCTTTTCGCGGTGTGTACGGCGTGGCGATGATGTTCAGCGAGATCTGGCGGGAACGTGACCCGGAACGGATGCAGGCCATGCGTACGCTGGTGCCATTTCTGGTCAAGGCCAGTGAGACGATGCGCGATGAGGTCAATCTGGAAGCCTTCAGCATGATCATGGGTATGGTCAACGAGCGCCGGGCCGTGCCGAGTCTGATCCAGATCCTGCGCAGCGGTGGGGAAGATGCCCAGTATGCGGCCCGCATGGCCCTGTCCTCCATCACCCTGTTGCCGGAGCGTGGCCTGACCGCCGATAGTGCCCAGCAGTGGTGGAGCCGTTATCACAATGCTCCTGATCAGGTCATCTACGGCACACTGTTGAATGATCGTGATTTCGACGTCAGTATCTCGGCTGCCGAACGCATGATCCCGGATGGGTTTCGTCAGGTCATTCCGGCCATGTTGCGGGTCCTGGAAAACGGTGACAATCGTCAGATGTTGATGGCCGATAGCATTCTTCAACGTCTGACAGACAGCAGTTGGGTCAACGTCAACATGGACCAGGAGGAACGTGAGCGTCGGGTCAACTTCGCCAAGCGCTGGTGGGAGGACAACAAGGACGATTTTGAACCAGCCGAACTCCGGCGCCGCCGCGAACAGCTCTTGCGGGCTGACCCGCGGGATGAGGGCGGTCCGGAACGCCAGATCGTTGAGCGCATCGCAACCCTCAATAATACCGATGAGACCCGTGTGTCAGCGGCGGAAACATTTCTGATCAATCAGGCCGAGGCGGCCATTGCTCCCTTGATCCGCCATGGCTTGACCCATTCCAGCGGCATCGTCAGACAACGTTCCGATGCTCTGTTGCGCCAGATCACCAGTCAGAACTTCAACTTCCAAGGCCTGGTCGGCAGCGAGGATGATCGCGAGGCTGCTCGCCAGCGATGGCGTGAATGGGCCCGTCAGGAAGGGCATATGGATGCTGCCAGGCCCGCTGATGAAGCACATGAGGATGAAGCAGTCGATGATGATCGAGCACCGCCAGCTGGTCGCCGTCGTCGCGAGCCGCTGCCGTTCTGATACTCAGACCACTGGTGTTCAGCAACGTCGACTCGGGCCGCAGCTCTCCAGTTCAGCGGAAATCATGATATTGCATTGATCGTCGCCAGGCCCAAAAGCTCCGCGTCTGTCACAAGGCTACGCCCCAAGGCTCATTATTACCCGGAGCACCGGGCCTTGGCCCGTGTGCATTGGCGGGCCAAGGGTTTTGAGACGTATATGGGCCAGGGCGGCGGCACCATTGTTGTAATACGCTTGCGCTCAGCGTCGCCGTGAATGATCATGAGCCGTGAGTTCCACAGGCTTTTTCACGGGTATCATGCCGACGCCCAGGCTGGCATTCGACCACAGCATGGAAGCCACGCGTCGGCACGCGGGCCAAGGCCCGGTGCTCCGTGGTGGTTTTGTGATGGGCGGTGGTTACTGGCGGGTCTGGGGCCGAAAAGGCCCGGCGACGTGTCAGTCAATTGCTTGCGGACTCCCAGGCGCGATCCTGTGGATTGTCAGGCGAGCAGCAGGGCCATGGTAGCGGCACAGGCCAGCAGAGCCCCGATGATGCTGCGTCGTGAGGGGCGATCGCCGTCGATACCCCAGGCCAGTGGGATGACGACCACCGGAGTGCAGGCGGTAATGGCCTGGATCAGGGCTCCGGGATGGTGGATCAGAGCCCATTGATAGGCACTCAGTCCGATGACCGGCCCCAGGGCGGTGGCCATCACCATCCATCGCCAGGGATGATGAACCGGAGGCGGTTGACAGCATCTGTCATCAGCCATGGCCGCCGCGGCGCGGGCCACTGGCGGTTGTCCAGGGGTCAGGTGCATCACCCGTTCTGCCAGTAGGGTGCAGGCCAGCCCGCCACACATGCGTACCCAGGTGGCTGCAATGCCGTCAATGGCCTGATCGCTGGCGGCGTAGGCGATACGGCTCAGGGCAGTCGCCAATCCTTGGCCAATGGCTGCCAGGATGGCGAACAGCAGGCCAATCCATACGATGCCGTAGGTGGAGCGTGGCCTGGCGCTGGGCCAGACGGCGATGGCGACCCCGGTCAGGATCAGGCCCATTAGGAGCATGTCGCCATGCCCGATGCCGACCCCTTGCCACAGCCATTCAACCACCCCGGCGACCGGGACCGCTCCGCACAGGAGTATGAGGATGCACAGACGAGGACCGATGTGACGGTAGCCGATGAGCATGGCGATGTCGCCCAGTCCCAGACCGATGATCCCGGACAGCAACAGCCATAAGGCAGTGGCGTTCCAGGACGGCAGGCCGTGTTGCGGCAGGGTCCAGGCTCCCAGGATCGCCACCGCCAGGATCATCCGCCAGCGGTTGGCCTTGGCAGCCCCGAAGGCCCGGGCGACCCGGCTTGTGGCGATGCTGCCCATGGCCCAGGCGATGGTGGGAATGAGGGCAAGGAACATCGTCAGGATCTTAGCATCAGGGTATCACGGGAAACGAGATGTGTCAGCCTATTGCTGACAGGCTCCCAGTCCGAAATAGCTCCGAGCATTGTGGTAGCTGATATCGCTGACCATCTCGCCGACCAGGCGGTAGTCCTTGGGCAGGGCACCGCGCTTGATATCCCGACCAAGGATGCCGCACAGCAGACGGCGGAAGTATTCGTGGCGGGTGTAGCTCAGGAACGAGCGTGAATCCGTCAACATGCCGACGAAGCGCGACAACAGGCCGAGTTGCGACAGGGCTTCGACCTGGCGGGTCATGCCGTCCCACTGGTCCAGGAACCACCAACCCGAACCATACTGCATCTTGCCAGGGCAGGAGCCGTCCTGGAAATTGCCGATCATCGTCGCCATGACCTCGTTGTCAGCCGGGTTGAGATTGTAGAGAATGGTCCGGGGCAGTTCGTTGCTGCTGTCAAGGGCGTCAAGGAAACGGCTCATGGCCATGGCCTGGGGCACATCACCGATGGAATCGAAGCCCGTGTCCGGGCCCAGGGCCTTGAATAGCCGGGTATTGTTGTTGCGCATGGCACCAACATGCAGCTGCATGACCCAAGCGGCGGCGGCATCCATGCGGGCGCAGGCCAGATGCAGGGCTCCGGCCAGCAGGGCGGCGTCAGTGGGTGACAGGGCCGTGCCGGCCCGCAGGCGGTTGAACAGGGTCTTGGCCTTGCGGTCGGTCAGGCCGACCGGCAGGCAGCTGTCCAGGCCGTAATCACTCAATCGGCAGCCAGCGGCATGGAAGCGGTCATGGCTGTGTTGCAGGGCTGCCACCAGATCATCGTATCGGCTGATGGAACAGTTCTCGGCCTTGGCCAAGCGGTCCACCCAGGTGTTCCAGAAGCGTGGTCGATCGGTGGCAAAGACCTTGTCGGGACGCCAGGTGGGCAGGACTCGGGTCGGACATGCGCTGGCCGCGATGGCGGCATGCTGCTGCAGGTCATCGCAGGGGTCATCGGTCGTACACAGGCTCTCAACCTGAAAGTGGCTCATCAGGCCCCACGGTCGCCCTTTCTTGCTGGCCACCACGGCGTTGGCCCGCTCCCAGACCTCATCCGCCGTTTCCGGTGACAGGAGCAGATCATCAATGCCGAAGGCCCGACTCAGCTCAAGATGGGTCCAATGGTAGAGCGGGTTGCGCAGGCAGCGCGGCACGGTGGCCGCCCAGGCGTCAAACTTCTCACGCGGCGAGGCGTCACCGGTGCACAAGCGCTCGTCGCAACCGTTGGTGCGCATGGCCCGCCACTTGTAGTGGTCACCGCCCAGCCAGATCTCGGTGAGGTCGGCAAAGCGATGATTGTCAGCGATCTGTTTGGGCGGGAGATGACAGTGGTAATCGATGATCGGCTGTCCGGCGGCATATTCATGGTACAGGATACGAGCATGCTTGGTGTCGAGCATGAAGTCGTCATCAATCAGGGCACAACGTCGTGAAGCCATGAGGATCCTTTCTGGGGCAAGCTGTCGTCATGATGGGTCGCCCGCCGATTCTGGAGTCGGGACAGGGTGGTGCCGCCCATTGTGGAGTCTTGATGATGCCCAACAGCGCAGTCGCCGCTGCGATGGAGAGCGATATCAGGGCCCCAACGGCCACGCCAAGCGAGGCGTCAGGCTAGCCCATACAGGCTCCCGGACAATCGTGCTTTTCACGCGGTGTCATGCTGCACCAGCAGCACGTCGAAGCCCTGGATGGTGGTGGTGGCGGGGATGCTGTGGCCGCTGAGCAGGTCGCGGCCGGGGGCGGGCAGGGTGATGGTCTGGGGCTCTTCCGACAGGTTGGCGATGGCGTGGCCGGCCACCCGGCCGTTGTCGTCGACCCGGGGGACGATGACCACCTGGGGCGGGGCCTCGGCGATGGCCTGCAGGCCGGCGTCCTGGCAGGCCTGGGTCACGATGCCGGCCCAGGTCTGGTCATCAAGGATGCCGCCGATGGTGATCACCCGGCCGTCGCCGAAGCGGTGGTCGAGCACCGCCGGCAGGCCGTCGCCGTAGCCGCCCTGGTAGCGGGCCATCACCGTGGCCCCGGTCGGCTCGTAGGCCTCACACAGGGTCTTGGTCGGTGAACGACGCTGATCATCAAAGACCACCTGGACCCGGTCCTCGACCCATTGGACGGTGAAGCGCAGGGCGCTGGTGGCGCCGATGAGACGTTCCAGGCCACCGAACTCCTGATCCGTGGGGATGGTGAACTCGGGAGTGCGGATGCCGGAGAGGGGGCCGAGGATCAGGGTGCCGCCGGCGGCGACCCAAGCCTCCAGGCGTTCGCGCAGCTGGGGGCGGATGATCGGCAGCAGGGGCAGGCATAGGACCTGGTAGGGGGCCAGGTCGGCGTCCTCGCCGATGACGTCGCGCCACAATTGGGCCTGGACCAGCGGCAGGTAGACATGGTCACGGAAGCGGTTGGGGTAGTGCATGTCGTCATCGCTCGGATCGACCGAGAAGGCCCACGAGGCCTGGGAGCTCATGACCACGGCCAGGCGGGCCTGCTGCGGTGGGTGGGCCGCCAGCCAGGCTCCGTGGGCGGCGAAGTCGGCCGCCAATCGGGTCCAGGCCTCGCGGTTGGGCCGCCAGCGGCCGGTGGCGGTGACGCAGGTGCCGTGCAGCATCTCCTGGCCGGCCCAGTGCTCGCGCCACTGCCAGTACAGCACCATCTCGCCGCCGAGAATGACCGACAGCCAGCTGAACAGCCGCACCCCGCGCTCATCGTAGTGGATGTTGAAGGTCCGACCGCCGCCGGACCAGTTGGGGGCGGTCTCCAGCAGCCAGTAGGGACGATAGCCCTTCTCGGCCCGCAGACGGTCGAAGCGGGCGAGGTTGTAATGATAATAGCGGCGGTCGGCATACATGCTGGCCCCGACCACATCCATCTCGCGGTTGTGCGCGAACCAGTCCATGGCCCCGACCAGGCCGACCATGTTGGTGGTGATCGGCTGGCGGCTGTGCCGCCGGATGATCGCGCACTGCTCGGTGATGAAGCTGGTCCAGGCCTCGTTCTGGAAGCGGGCGATGGCCATGATCAAAGACGGGTGATGCCGTTCGGGAACCTCGATCGATCCGACCTCGGCGGTGCACAGCGGCACCTGCTCGAAACTGTCGTAGGCCTGGCTCCAGAACTCCAGGCCCCAGGCGGCGTTGAGCTGGTCGATGGTGCCGTAGCGCTGGGCCAGCCAGGCATGGAACAGGGCGGTGGTCTCGGGCCCGTAGTCGAAACCGCTCATCTCATTGTCGATCTGCCAGGAATGGATGGCTGGATGGTCGGCCAGGGCCTGGCACAGGGCCTCGATCAGGGCCGCAGACAACTGGCGGTAGAGGCGGCTGTGGTGGTTGTAATGCTTGCGCTTGCCATGCTGCTGACGGCGGCCATCAGCGCGGGTGCCCAGGACCTCAGGATGGGCGCTGGTCAACCAAGCCGGGGGCGCGGCGGTGGGGGTGCCGATCATCGCGGCGATGCCGTTGGCGTGCAGCAGGTCGAGCAGCCGTCGGGCCCAGGTGAAGTCATAGACCCCGGCCTGGGGCTCGAAGCGATGCCATGCGAACTCGAACAAGCGGACGACGTTGAAGCCCAGGCTGCGCATCCGCGCCACGTCGGCGGCCCATTCCTCTTCCGGCCACATCTCCGGATACCAACTGGCACCGATCTTGAGGGGCGAGGAGGGGGCTGCGTCTTGGGTCATGGTGGTCTCCGGTGGGGCAGGACACCATGGCCATACCGGCCGCCCTGGTCAAGGGGCGCGGCCCTGCGGACGGTCCCAGGGAGGCGGAGCTTCATTCAGAGTTCTATGAGCAATGGTGTTCAGCAACCACGAAAAGAGGAACGGACTGCTGAACCTAAATCCGGCTGTAGGCTTTTAGGGTTGCTGTACAAGGCGATATAGACAGATTCGGGCTTTCACCTAGAAGATGAACCGATTCTGACTGCGCCGCTTGAATAGCAGCCCAATAGTCCAAATCCTAACTGCCGTTTTTAGGATCACGAGTCGCGGTCTCCACAAACCGTTTCACGGGCATCATGTCGATGCCAAGGCGTGTACTCGGCAACATGAGCACGGACTATTCCAAGGCGTCGAGCTGCTCCTGGGCTTCGCACCAGGCGGTTTCGGCGCTGGCCAGGGCCTGGCGCAGGCGGGTCTGTTCGGCGTCCAGGGTCAGCAGGCGCTGGGGGTCATGGCCGGCGGCCAGCATGTCGGCTTCCAGCCGGGCCAGGTCCTGCTCCAGTTTGGTCACGTTGCGTTCGGCGGTGGCGGCCCGTTTCTCCAGTTCGAAGCGCAGGCGGCCGGTCGAGGGCTGACGCTGGCTCGGGGCGCTCTGCTGCTGTTGGGCGTAGGCCCGTTGGCCGTCATCGATCTCCTGGCGCAGGCGATAGCAGTAGGTGTCGTAGTCGCCGGGATAGTGCCGGGACCGGCCACCGCCGACCTCGATCACGCCGTCGGCGAGCTGGCTGACGAAGGCCCGATCGTGGCTGGCGAAGATCACGGTGCCGGCATAGTCCTGCAGGGCCTGGGCCAGGGCGGTCACGGTCTCGACATCGAGGTGGTTGGAGGGTTCGTCGAGCACCAGCACGCTGTGCCCGCCCAGCAGCAGGCCGGCCAGGACCAGCCGGGCCCGTTCGCCGCCGCTCAAGGTGGCGATGGCCTGATGGATGTCATCGCCGTGGAACAGGAAGCCGCCGGCCAGGTCGCGGATGTCCTGGCTGGTGACGCCGGGGGCGGCGCGACTGAGCAGATGGTCGTAGACGGTGCCGTCGTTGCCCAGACCGGTGTAGACATGCTGGGCGTAGAGGCCGATGCGGCAGTCATGGCCCCAGCGCAGGCGCCCGTCCAGGGGGCTCAGGGAGCCGGCGATGGTGCGCAGCAGGGTGGTCTTGCCCTCACCGTTGTCGCCGACCACGGCGACATGGCGGCCATGTTCGATCTCCAGGCTGATATCGCGGGCGATCACGGCCTGGGGTCCGTAGCCGATGGCCAGGTCCTGGCAGATCAGGGCCGGGCCGCTACGGGCCTCGACTGCCGGTAGGCGGATCACGGCCTCACGTTCGGCATCGGTGATGGCGATGGTCTGGAGCCGTTCGATCTGCTTGACCTTGTTGCGGGCCTGGGAGGCGCGCCGGGCCTTGGCCCGGTTGGTATCGACGAAACGCTGCAGTTGACGCCGTCTGGCCTCCACCGTGGCGTTGACCCGCTCGGCGTGGCGGCGGTCGCTGAGGCGCCGTTGGCACCAGGCGTCCACATCGCCGGGGACCAGTTCCAGGCGGCCCTGTTCCACGGCCAGGGTATGGTCGCAGGTGGCGCGCAGGAAGTCGCGGTCATGCGAGACCAGCAGACAGGCTCCGCGCCAGTCGGCCAGGAAGCCCTCCAGTAGCATCTGGGTGCGCAGATCAAGGAAGTTGGTCGGCTCGTCGAGGATCAGCAGGTTGGGTTCGTGCAGGAGCAGGGCACTGAGCTTGACCCGGGTCCGCCAACCGCCTGACAAACGACCCAGGGGAGAGGCCAGGCGCTCACCGGCGATGTCGAAGCGGGCCGCGACCTGAGCACAGCGCCACTGCGGCAGATCGCTGTCGCGCTGGAGGAAGTCGAGGACGGTCTCGTCCTCCTGCCAGGGATCGTGCTGGCGCAGATAGCCCAGGCGCAGATCAGGGTGGCGATGGATGGCCCCGGCGTCGAGGTCCTCATCACCGATCAGGACCCGGCACAGGGTCGATTTGCCAGCACCGTTGCGACCGACCACCCCCACCTTCATGGTGTCGGTCAGGGCCAGATCGGCATTGTCGAGCAGGCGCAGGGCCCCGTAGGCCTTGTCGGCACCCTCCAGGCGCAGCAGGGTCGGCATGGTCGCCGGACCCTAGCGGGTGGCCGATGGACGACAAGCCACTGGGTAGCTCAGGCGGCGTGTCAGCCTATTGCGGATAGGCCTCCAAGCACAGCATCACCCGATCATCGTCGAAGCGGCGGTTCTTGTACCAGTCGGCCAGGCCGATGGCCATCAGGGCACAGGGCAGCAGCAGCCACAGGCCTTCGCGCAGGAACCAATAGAATTGGGCGGCCACGCTTTGATCCAGGGCCATGGGTTGCACCAGGCGGATGCCAAGCAGGGGCATGTATATCAGCAGCAACAAGACACCCGTCACCAGCAGACGTCGCCCGATCATGGCCCGTCGCCCGGCCCCGGGACCGATCACAGCATTGATCAGCAGCAGGCCGTTGGCCCCCAGCAGCACCAGTATTGCGCCGCCAGCCACTCCGCTGGCTGGACTGATGGTGACCAGGGAAGCGTTGCTGAGCGGTATGGCATTCAGGCTGCGGGCCAGCCCCCAGCCCACGAGACCAAGGGCGGCCCAGCCCCACAGCATGGTTGCCAGCGCCACCAGACGTGGCGCGCGCGGTTGAGGATAGGCAGCGGTCACATTGATCGCAGCGGCGGTCATGGTCCAGGCCATGACCCAGACCAGGGTGCCGATAGTGATCAGAATCCGGTTGGCAGGGACGATCTGCAGGGTGGCCCCGAACGACCACAGGTTCCAAGTGATGCTCAACAGGGCCAGGGCCATCGCCACGCCACTGGCCAGGATCAGCACGGTGCTGCGCTGTGGTGTCTGGAGACGGTACAGGGTCCAGGTACCGAACAGGGTCGCCGCCATGCTCACGAAGGCGGCGGTGGCCCTGGGGCTGCCGGCCAGGGTCATCCAGAACTGCCAATAATTGCGGTCATCGGCAAAGACCCCGGTTTCACTGATGATCAGCTCATAAGTGGTGCCGAAATAGGCCAGCACAGCGCCCAGGGCGATCCAGCACCACAGACTGCGGCTGCGGTAGAAGCGGGAACGGAGGTCGTTGCGGGGATCCTGGCTGTTCCACAGGGGGTGCCCGCTGAGGTCGATCTGGGCCATGGTGATCCTTCAGGGCGCGGGTTCGGACGATCAGCAACATGCTACGAGATGTGCCCAGGTCCGTTGACCGTCGTGGCATGACGCAGACCTCGGCGACGATGGGCGAGATGGCGGAAGTACAGGGTGACCAGGCGATTGGAGGGGGCCACCAGCCAGCTGATCAGGATGGTGCGACGGACCTCGCGACGGGTGATCTTGACCTTGTGACCGGGGTCGAGGAGGCGCGGGTCATGCTCGGCCAGGCGCAGGGTGCGGATGGCGAAGTACAGGGGAGTGAGGCAGAACAGGCGGATGCGCAGCTGGCTGTGGGGCAGGTGGCGGCAGTAGCGCAGGGCCCGGCGCAGGTGCCCCTCGGCGGTGGCTATCAGGCGCTGCATGACCTGACGTGCGGCCGGGGCGGCGGCCGGGTCCAGGAGCTCGGCCGGGGCCAGACCCCAGCGCTGGCAGAGCCCGGACGGTACGAAGCACCAGCCGCGTTGATGGTCGTCGGCGACATCCTTGATGATGTTGGTCAGTTGCAGGCCCAGCCCGAAGCTGGTGGCCAGGTGGCGCAAGGCCCGGTGGCGGGCCGGGGTGATGCGATGGCTGTGACGGGCGAACAGGGCGGTCAGCAGATGGCCGACGGTCCCGGCGACATAGTAGCAGTAACGGTCGAGGTCGGCTTCGCTCTCAAGGGCCTGGAGGACTCCGGGGCGGGCGGCGGGATAGGCCGACGAGAACCAGGCCATGCCCTCGCACATCTCACCGACCCAGGGCCGGATCGCCGCCTGATCACCGGGGTCCAGGCTGCGAAAGGCGGTCAGGACCCGGTCGGCGGTGGCGGCCAGACGCTGATCGTCATCCTGGGGGCTGGCGAAGGTGGTGGCGATGGCCGTGATGTCGGTCTGGTCGTCGGCCAGGGCCTGGCGCCACAGGGCCAGGAGGGTGGCCTTGACGGTGGCATCGTGGGTCGGTGAGTCCTCGATGGTGTCGGCGATGCGGCACAGCAGATAGGCCACCAACACCGGAAACTCCAGGCGCGGCGGCAGTAGGCCGATGCAGGCGGCGAAGGTGCGCGACACCAGCGGCAGCATGTCATGGCAATAGTCTTGTTCGCGCCACTGATTCATCGCGGTCCCCACATGGCGAAGGAGACGGACAGCTGGAAGCGGTGCTGGCGTTCCATCTCCTCATCGTAGCTCATTTCGTAGCCCAGGCCGATGATGCCGTCGACCATGCGCCGGGAGATGGTGGCCTCCCATTGATCAATGCTGCGGTCGGTGGTGTCATTGAGGCGCAGGCCGACATCCAGGGCATAGCGGTTGCCGATGATCTCGATGCCGGGCTGATGTTCCCAGCGTTCGTCCTCGACCCGCCAGGTGGCCTTGTCACGGAGGACCAGGCGATCGGCGATGCTGAGCCGGGCCTGGGCATCAAAACGTGACCAGCGCTCTTCAATGCCGTCCCATCGGGCATCGCCCGACAGGGTCAGGAAGGGCAATGGACTGCCGCTGACGCGCAGGCGGGCGTCCAGCAGATCACCCCGGCGCAATTGCTGGGCGTTGAACTCTTCATCACGCAGTAGCCAGCGGGCCTGACCATCCAGGGTCATCAGGACCCGTTGCCGCGACAGGCTGCTACGCAGGCCCGCAATGAGCAGGCGCAGATCGGTGTCCAGCTCGTCGAGGTCATCGAAGGCGGCCA
>SLQH01000025.1 GCA_007131555.1 Planctomycetota bacterium
ATGATGCCATTCCAGGGCCAGCATCATCCCGGCTCCCAGGACCAGGAGCAGGCCGGTGGCGATGATGGTCAGGCGGGCGGTGATGGGAATCGGCCGGCGCAGCAGCAGATGTGGCAGCAGCAGCACCGTGGCCGGAGCGATGCCGCCCAGGATGATGAGGGCGGCGACGGTATGCAGGATCCAGGGATCGCCGCCGTAGGTCATCAGGCTGTCGCTTTGCAGCGCGAAGCCGGCATTGCAGAAGGCCGAAACGGCGGTGAACAGACCCCGCCAGGCGGCCATGGCCAGGCCGTCCCCGGCAGCCAGAAAGCGGAGGGTCAGGATGGTCGCGCCGAGGGTCTCGGCGACGATGGTGACGCGCAGGATCCGGCCCAGGGCCCCGGTCACATCGCCATGGTGGGGGTCGATCATGTTCTTGAGGACCACCTCCTGGCGGACGCTCATGCGCCGGCCGAGAGCATGCAGGGCGAACACCGAGATGCTCATGATGCCCAGGCCGCCGAGCTGGATGAGCAGCAGGATGAGGCCCTGTCCGAACAGGGTGAAAGCCTGGGGCGTATCGACCACGATCAGGCCGGTGACACAGGCCGCACTGGTGGCGGTGAAGGCGGCATCGATGCGGGAGATGCTGTCGACGCTGGCGATCGGCAAGCGCAGCAGCAGGGTGCCGGCAACCGCCAGGGTCAGGAAGAAGATGACCAGCAGGCGGGCCGGATGCTCCAGGGCCAGGCGCCACCAGCCCTCCATGCCGTCGCCGTCCTGTCCTGGCAGCAGGACCAGCAGGCTCAGGAGCAGGGGCAGCAGCAACCAGAGAGCCGGAGTGATCACCAGGCTGGCCCCGGCAGCGAGCAGGCTCAACAGGGTCAGGAGGCGCAGGTGGGTTGGCGCCCGCTGTCCCGTGCTGCACCGTTCGGCGCGGCCCCAGTCACAGAGCAGGATGGTGGTGATCACGACCGAGGCCATCAGGGCGGCGCGGCTTGCCATATGGCCGTTGCCGATGATCGCGGCCAGGGTCAGCAGGGTTGAGCCGCCAAGCGCTGGTCTGGTCCGGGCCAGGGTCCGCAGGCGGTGGTCCGGGGCCACCTGATCGGTGCTGGTGCGGCGACGGCGGGGGGCCAGAGCGGCGAAGGCCCCGGCGATGCACACCGTGCCAGTGATCAGGGCCATCAGCGGGTGGGAGATGGTCCAGGGCTGGTACACAGCGATGGTCAGGATCACCGCCAGGCTGATCAGGGGGCGATGCCGGTGCGCGGGCAGGCGATGGAGAAAGCCCAGGGTCACCAGGCTGGCCATGGCGGCCAGCATCAGGGGCCAGATCCACAGCGGTGCCGGGAGCGCCCGGCAGGCGATCATCACCGGCGCCGGGATCACGGCCAGGAACAGGCCCTCGGTTCCCGACGCATGTCGGCCCGTTGCTGTGCCATCATCCATGGTCGTACTCTACCAGCCCTTGGAAGACCCCCAAATGCATTGTGGTGGCGGTATCCAGGTCAGCCTGGGCGGGCCAACTCCTGCCTTGCATGCGCTGCTGGCCGGCGACCATGATGGCCATGATGCCGCAACATATCCATCGTGTGGGCGTTGACCTGGGGGGCAGCAAGATTCTGGCCGTGGTCTGTGACGCCGGTGGCCGGGTCCTGGCCGAGGCCAAGAAGAAGACCCGCCCCGAGCGCGGCTATCCGGCGGTCATCGAACGGGTGGCCGGGGTCATCCGTGAGGCCATCGCCAGCGCCGGGATCAACGAGTCGACCCTGGTGCCGATCTGGGGGGTCGGGGTGCCCGGTCCGGTCGGCGCTGATGGTCGCACGGTGATGGGGGCCACCAATCTCGGCTGGCCGGTGGTGGCCATGGCCGACGATCTGGAGGCCCATTTTCCGGGGCGGCGATTCGTGCTCGGTAACGATGTCAATGTCGGGGCCCTGGGCGAGGTCCGGGATGGCTGTGCTCGCGGAGAACCGGCGGTCTTCGCCCTGTTCGTCGGTACCGGCCTGGGAGGGGCCCTGGTCCTTGATGGCCATGTGGTGACCGGTCGACGCGGCCTGGCCGGGGAGATCGGCCATCTGCCGGCTCCCTTCGGGGCCCGGCTGTGCACCTGCGGCCAGCATGGCTGCCTGGAGACGGTGGCCTCCAAGGTCGGCATCCGTCAGGCCCTGGCTGAGGCCCGGGCCAAGGGGGTGCGCTGCCTGATTCCCGAATCCGACAAGATGCTGCGGGCTGGGGCTTTACGCGAAGCCTATGATAAGGGTTGCCGTGCCACCCGGCAGGCGGTCAAGCACATGAGCCGGGCCCTGGCCTGGGCGGTGGTGGCGGTGACTGCCGTGGCCGAGCCCTCATGCTGTGTGATTGGTGGCGGGGTGGGTGAAAAGTTCGGTTCTGAACTGCTGGTCGGTATCCGCCAGGCCCTGGCCCGTTATCCTTATTTCGGCGGGGCGGCCGAGTTCGACATCCGCCTGGCCTCCCTGGGTGACCATGCCGTGGCCATCGGCGCCACCCGCCTAGCTGAGGATGCGGCATGAGCCGGGCTAGCAGTGCAGCGACTCCGCGTCAGGTGGCGGTGATCGACTGTGGGTCCACCGAGGTACGGGCATTGGTGGCGGAAATCACCGGCGGTTCGTGCCGTATCCTGGAGGATATTAGCGCTGACTGTGATCTTAGCGATGGTTTTGCCGGGGGAACCATCAGCCGCAGCGTCATGGAGTCCCTGGTCTCGATCCTGGTTGATCTGCGACGGGTCGTCAATGACTACGGCGTTGCCGAGGTGCGGGCGGTGGCGACCTCGGCCCTGATTGAGGCGGCCAATGCCGATGTGGTCATCGAACGGGTGCGGATGACCAGCGGCTTTGTGTTGGAAGTCATTGAGGCCTCGCGCCAAGCTGAGGTCTACTATCAGGCCTTGGACAATCTCTGCCAGGAGCAGGGGTTTTGCCTGAGTGGTGACGTGATGACGGTTGACGTTGGTGGTGGAACCTCGGTGGTCAGCCTTATTCGCAGCAACAAACTGGTGCATGCCATTGATGAGCATTTCAGCACCCGCCGCTCTATTGAGGCCTTCACCCAGGAACGCGAGGCGGTTGAGTTTGTCAGCGCCATCGACCGTTTTTGCCACGGCGTGGCCCGGGTCATGCTGCGCCGCCTGCCCCAGGTCCGTCATCCCAGCCTGATCATCACCGGTCGTGAACCGCGCCATCTGGCGGCCCGTCTGTTCGGCCAGGAGCCTGGTGGTCGGGCCATGGTAGCTCATGTCGTGGACCGGATCGCAGATTGGTATCGGGTTCAGATCGGCATGACGGCGGTCGAACGGGCCCGGCATGCCGACAGTGATACCCAGGAGGCCGACGAGATGCTCATCGTCGCCGCCCTGGTCACCCATCTGGCCCAGTTGACCGGCTCCCGTCGGGTCTATCTGCCGCGTCTGCGACTGTGCGACGGGCTGTTGCTCGGTTTTCTGGCCGACTCGCGCCGTACTGAGGTCGCCTGGCGACGGCATCTGTTGGCTGCCGGGCGGCAGTTGGCGGTCCGTTATGGGACCCCACGGGTCTATGCCAACAACACGGCCCGATTGGCCCGTCAGATTTTTGAGGGAACCCGTGATCTGCATGGCATGGGTCTGCGTGAACAGACCCTGCTGGA
>SLQH01000478.1 GCA_007131555.1 Planctomycetota bacterium
ATCCCCATACCAACACCCCGCGCATGGTCGTTGATGACCTGTTGGATCATGCCATCACCCCATGCCATCCTGAGGCCCTGCTCTGCACCCAAGCCGTCCACTGTTATCAGCCGCGATGCCTGATCGAACATAACCCCCAGTATCTTCAGGTCGTGCCCTACGCCGTCTTCACGAATGCCGCTGGGCAAGTCTGGGCCTATCGCCGCTGTGGCGGTGATGGCCGACTGGATGGCCGTGGGTCGATTGGTGTCGGCGGACACATTGAGGTCGATGATGATCGCGACCATCTGTTGGCCACTGCGTACGCGGCCCTGCAACGCGAAGTGGCTGAAGAACTGATCAACCCACCGCAGCACATTCCCGATCTGCCGCTCGCCTGGGTCCAGGAGTCAGACAGCCCCGTGGGCAGGGTCCATCTCGGCCTGATCTGGGCTATCCCCTGGACAAAGGCGGAACCGCCACAGCCTCGCAAGGGCGAAAAGCTGACCTCGCTGGGATTCCTTGATCCTGGTGAGATCACCGCCGAGGCCGGCTTTGAAACCTGGAGCGTCTTGGCCATGCAGGCTGTCACGGCAGGAGCCATCCTATGTCCATCCTTGTCACTACCCTCGGCCTGAGTTGGGGCGTCATCCCTGAGGCCTACGGGCTGCTCGCCCCAGACCAGTACCCGCTCTATCAGCACCATCCAGACACCCTGGCAACCATTCCGCTGGATGTGACCGCCCCAGACGCCCTGTGGGTGGTCACCACCGCCCCTGATCCAGGGCGTGAAGATCCGCGTCACAAGCTGCTACACTGGTGGCAGACTCTTGCCGCCCCGATTCCCATGCGGGTGTTCTGTGCTGATACCGTCGACACCTCGGCTGATCACGCCGTGCGCCTGCTGCGCGAGTTGATCTTTCGCTGTGTCCTGGCGGCTGGTCCCGATGCCATCCTGGCCCTGGCCGGTGGTCGCAAGACCATGTCTGCCGACCTCCAACACGCCGGCAGCATCTTCGGCTGCCGCTGCTTGCTGCATATCCTGCCACCTGAGCCGCCGAACGTTCTCAAGGATCTCGACTTCACCGCCCCCCTGCCGCCAGAGATCCACATACAGCCGGTCTTCATGCCCGGCCACACGCGGGCTGTCCACCTGGATTTCGACCCGGTTATCAATGCTACCGCGTGGCCGCTTCCCCCAGACGACCGCCCCTGGCCCGCACCGGATAGCTGGCTCAGCGAGGCCGTACGAGAACGGCAACGCCAAGCCTCCCATCTGTTGGTCAGTGCCCATCGAGATCTTGCTGCGACCGAAAAAATGGCCAATTGGCGCGGGCTGTATCGCCTTTCGCCTGGTCGGATACACAACCTGCGTCAACGCCCGCTGACACCCGCAGACCACGCATTGCTCCAACGTCTGCCCAAGGCCGAACTGCACTGCCATATCGGTGGCATCCTCGACCTGACAGCGCAATGCCAGGTCGGTACAGCCGTATGGGAACAGCTGCCCAACGAACGCCGTCAACGCGCTCTCAATCATCTTCAGGCACTCAACTGGGATGACCCCTGGCAGGCCACAGCCATTCTGCGCGGTCTGCCACAGCGGGCTGAGGTCACCGCTGCCGCCCTGGCTCATGAAGGGCCGGAGGTCTGGCACCGGCGTCTCTATGTCCCCACTGAACCACGATTTGGCCTGAAGGGCATCGATGGTGAACCGGGGGCTCATCCCCATGCATTTCCCGCCTACGAACTCCCTGGGGAGTTATCCGGATCGGCTCTTCTGGGAGAGCCGCTAGCCCTCAGACCCTATGCCACAGCCATCCTGGCCTATGCTCGGTCTCAACACCTCCGCTATCTGGAACTGCGCTGTAGCCCCGCCAAATACCGCCCCCACGACCCGTTGTCATGGCTGCGCGATTTCCACCAGGCCCTGCAGGACTGTCATCAGGATGGCGACCCTGTCATCACCTACATCATCATTGCCGATCGCCGGCAACAGAACGAATGCGCAGCCCAGGTCATCGCCACGGCCTGCGCGGCCCGTCACGACATGGGCAACTGCATCGCCGGCATTGATTTGGCTGGTGATGAAACCAGCGCCGAGCCCGCCCACTTCGCCCAGGCCCTGGAACAGGCCTTTGCCACCTGCCTGCCCATCACCATCCATGCTGGCGAAGGCCAAACCGCAGAACAGATATGGCAGGCCACCTATCGCTTGCATGCCGACCGCATCGGCCACGGCCTGAGTCTCGCCGACAACCGCGACCTCGCCCGTCGCTTCCGCGACCGCCGTATCTGTCTGGAACTCTGCCCATCCAGCAACCGCGAAGTCGTGGGCTACCACGACCCGGATCACCCGCATCCAGATCATCCAGGCCATCATCGTCACTACCCGCTGCGAGACCTATTGGAACTGGGTGTTCCGCTGACGGTCTGTACCGACAATCCCGGCATTTCCCGCACCACCCTGGCCGAGGAATATCTGGCTGCTGCCCGGATGACGCCTGGCGGGCTCTCCTGGTGGGAGACACTGGGGCTGATCCGCCAGTCGTTTCTCCATGCCTTCTGCGATGCCGAGACCCGCGACCGCCTCCTGGTGGAGGCCGACGCGGATATATGTGGTGAGATCACCGAGGACACGCCATGAGCACCATCGTCATCCACACCCAGGGTACCCTGGTGGAATCGCGCGGCGATCATCTGCGTATCATGACCCCGGATGGCCTACGTCGTGATCTGCCGTTGATCGGGGTCGATCGGATCCATTGCTACGGCAAGATCCAGGTCACCACCCAGGCCATCCATTCGCTGGCCCGACAGGGTAAGGAACTGGTCTACTTTAGCCGCCGTGGCCGCCTGCGCGCGCGTCTCATCCACAATCCAACCATTGGGGTAGAACTGCGCCGATCCCAATACGCCTGGGCTGACGATGATCGGCATCTGGTCTGCGCCCGCGCCCTGATCATGGCCAAGATTGCCAACCAACGGGCGGTCCTGCTGCGCGGTTGGCGCCACCGCAGCGACCTGCAGGATCAGGCACTGCTTGACCACCTCAGCGCCTTGGAACACGATGCCGCCCAGGCCACTGACAGCAACGTGCTCATGGGCCTGGAAGGCGCCGCTGCGCGCGCCTACTTCACCGCCTGGGCCACGCTCTGCGGGCCTACGTTTGCCTGGAACGGCCGCAATCGCCGCCCGCCGCGTGACCCGCTCAATGTGCTGTTGTCCTTGGGCTACACCATCCTGGTTGGTGATACCCAGGCCCAATGCGAATCACTGGGCCTTGATCCCTGGCTTGGCATGTTGCATGAGGTGCGCCCCGGACGGCCGGCTCTGGCCCTGGATCTCAGCGAACCGTTGCGGCCGATCCTGGTTGATCGCACCATCATCGACCTGGTCACCCATAACCGGCTGCGCAGCGAGCACTTCACCCAACAGCCCAGCGGTCCCGCCAGCCGTGATGTCGATAGCCTGGATGATGCTGATGAGATCCTGGCCGAGCACGCCCAGACCCAGGAACCACCCCCAGTGCGCCTGGAAGAAGATGGATTCCGGATCTACCTGACCGCCCTGGAACGACGCATGACGCATGAGGATAGCGAAGACCAACGCCCGACTGGCCTGCGCCATGCCCTGCACCAACA
>SLQH01000546.1 GCA_007131555.1 Planctomycetota bacterium
CACGGTATCAAAAAGCGTTGTAGCCACATCACCGTCAAGGTCGCGGCCAAGGAACGGGAGTAGAGTCATGGGTCAGAAGATCAACCCGCTGGGGTTCCGCATCGGTATCACCGAGCCCCACCGCAGCACCTGGTACGCTCGGGGCAGCCAGTACGGCCGCTTTGTCGCCCAGGACCACGCCATTCGCAGTTTCATCAAGGACCGCTTCCGGTCAGCGGCGGTTGAAAAGGTCCAGATCGAGCGCAAGGCCGATCGTATCACTGTGGTGTTGCACAGTGGTCGTCCAGGGGTGGTCATCGGCCGCCGGGGGGCCGAGATCGATGCCGTGACCAAGCACTTTGAGAAGCTCACCGGCAGCAAGGTGAAGATCAACATCATTGAAATCCGCAAGCCCGATCTCTCGGCCCAGCTGGTGGCCGAGAATGTGGCCGAGCAGCTTGAACGCCGTGGTTCCTTCCGTCGGGCCATGAAGCGGGCGGTCGAGAACTCAATGCGCGAGGGAGTGCTGGGGATCAATGTCCGTATTTCCGGTCGTCTCGGCGGTGCCGAGATCGCCCGCAGCGAGAATGAGATGGCCGGCAGTGTGCCACTGCATCGTCTCAACACCCGGATCGACTATGGCTACGCCACGGCCCGAACCACCTACGGCATCATCGGGGTCCGGACCTGGATGAACCACGGCTACTACGCCGATCAGCAGAAGGAGAGGTGATATGCCACTGCTGCCAAACCAGGTCAAGTTCCGCAAGCAGCACACCCGCGGTTTTGACGTCACCCATGTCGCCAGTCGGGGGAACACGGTTGCGTTCGGCGAATACGGTCTCCAGGCCATTGAAGGCGGTGAGGTCACCTCGCGTCAGATCGAATCGGCCCGCGTTGCCGCCAGCCACCATATGGGGCGTGCAGGTAAGATGTGGATTCGTGTCTTCCCGCATACTCCGGTCACTGGCCGTCCGGCCGAGACCCGCATGGGTAAGGGCAAGGGCAGCGTTGACCACTGGTGCGCTAAGGTCAAGCCGGGCACGGTGTTGTTCGAGCTGGCCGGAGTTCCCGAGGACGTGGCCCGTGAGGCCCTGCGTCGTCAGACCCACAAGATGCCGCTGCGCATGCGTATGATCAAACGGGAGTCCCAGTGATGAAGGCCAACGACCGACGCGAGCTGCATCAGCGCTCGATCGCTGAACTTGAGGAAGAAGTGGCCTCTTTGCGCCGAGGGCTGTTCGATGCTCGCATCGCGGCCAGTGTCGAGGGCAAGGGCGACGGCGGCCAGAGGGCCCGCATGCGGCGCCAGGTGGCCCGCTGTCTGACCATCATCAATCAGAAGAAGAAGGCCGAGGTGCAGGCATGAGCGCAGAACAGACTGCTCCAGAGACCGCCACAGAGCGTGGCAACCGCAAGCGCGTCATCGGCATCGTGGTGTCCGACAAGATGGACAAGACCCGTGTGGTGGCGGTGACCGAGCAGTTCCGCCATCCGCTGTACGGCAAGTACGTCAAGCGGACCCAGAAGTTCCATGTCCATGACGAGAAGAACGATAGCAAGAGCGGCGACAAGGTGCACATCATCGAGAGCCGTCCCCTGTCCAAGACCAAGCGCTGGCGCCTGATGCAGGTGCTCGAGCGGGCGGTCTGATACGTACGATCATCAGGAGATTACGACATGATCCAGATGCAGAGACGCTTGGCAGTGGCTGACAACAGCGGGGCGAGAGAAGTGATGTGCATCAAGGTGCTTGGTGGCACCCGGGCCCGCTATGCCCATGTCGGTGACATCATCACCGTCTCGGTGAAGCGCTCGGCGCCCAATGCCGACATCAAGACCAAGACCGTGACCAAGGCGGTCATCGTCCGTACCGCCAGCCCCATCCGTCGTGAGGACGGCAGCACGGTGCGCTTTGACGACAACGCTGTGGTCCTGATCGACAAGGACGGCAACCCCCGTGGCAGCCGTATCTTCGGACCGGTGGCTCGTGAATTGCGGGCCCGGAATTTCATGAAAATCATTTCGCTGGCCCCGGAAGTGGTCTAGGCCAGGAAAGGATCGATACCATGGGCGTATCCAAGACACAGCAGCGACCGGCCAAGTGCCATGTCAGGACCGGTGACCAGGTGATGGTCATTGCCGGGGCCAACAAGGGTCGTATCGGGACCGTGATCGAGGTCCGGCCACGCGAACAGCGGATCCTGCTTGAGGGCGAAGCCGCTGTGTATCATACCAAGCACGTCCGGCCTGATCCGCAACGGAATGAGCAGGGTGGCCGCATCCAGAAGCCACGACCGATCCACATCAGCAACGTCCAGCTGCTTGATCCGACCACCAACAAGCCGACCCGGGTGCGCCGTGAGCGGACCGACAAGGGCGCGGTCCGGGTTGCCAAGGGCAGTGGCCACAGATTCGAGGCGCAGTGATATGACAACCATCGCACAGACCATCCGTGATCGCTATCAGGAGGTGCTTCCCGAGCTGTGTCAGCAGTTCGGTATCAGCAACCGTCTGGCGGCACCATACATCAGCAAGATCTGCCTCAACATGGGTGTGGGGCGGGCCATCCAGGACAACCAGATCCTCAACATCGTCTGTGACCACATGTCACAGGTCGCCGGACAACGGGCGGTGGTGACCAAGGCCCGCAAGTCGGTGGCCCAGTTCCGCAGCCGTGAAGGCATGAAGATCGGTTGCCGGGTGACCCTGCGGCGCGATCGGAAGTGGAACTTCCTGGACCGGCTGATCAACATCGCCATCCCTCGTATTCGTGACTTTCGCGGCATCAGCCCCAAGGGCTTTGATCGCCAAGGCAACTTCAGCATGGGTCTGACCGAGCAGGCCTTGTTCCCTGAGGTGGTGCTGGAGCGAGTCGAGCACAATCAGGGTATGCACATCACCATGGTAATCGACAACTCAGATCGGGAACGGTCATTGGCGCTGCTCAAGGCGCTGGGCATGCCGTTCCAGAATCGCTAGGGAGACCACGCATGGCCAAGACCAGCAAGGTAGTCAAGAACGGCAAGCGCGAGCACCTGGTCGACAAGTATCGCCAGCGCCGGGACGAACTGCGGGCTCGCAGTATCGACCCCAAGTGCAGCCTTGAAGAACGGATGGAAGCGCGGGCCGCCCTGGCCCAGCTGCCGCGCAACGGCGCTGCCGTGCGGGTTCGCAATCGCTGTCTGATCACCGGTCGGCCGCGCGGCTTCAGCCGCCGCCTCGGGATCAGCCGGGTCATGGTCCGGACGCTCGCCCACCAGGGTGTGCTGCCCGGTCTGAGCAAAGCCAGTTGGTGAGGGGAAAGAGATGAGCTGTAGTGATCCGATCGCGGACATGTTGACGATCATCCGCAACGGTGTGATGCGGGGGCAGAAGCGCGTCGACTTCCCCCACTCCAAGATCAAGGAAGGGGTGTGCCAGGTCCTGCTCGATGAGGGCTATGTCACTCGTTTCGAGGTCCTGGACACCAAGCCGGCCCGCACCGTGCGCGTCCATCTGAAGTGGACCGAGGACGGCGAGAATCCCATCCATGAGATCCGCCGCATCTCCAAGCCAGGCTGCCGGGTCTATTCCGGTCAGAAGAAGCTCCAGCCGGTGATCAGTGGTTACGGCATCACCGTGGTGTCGACCTCGCGTGGTA
>SLQH01000308.1 GCA_007131555.1 Planctomycetota bacterium
CAATGATCGTGGCGGCCTCGCCGGCAGCGCTGGCATCAATGGCAAGGTGCTGGATGCGTAGGCCGCGCCGCTCGGAAGTTGGGGCAGAGAACAGCGTGCCGAGATGTCGCAGCACGGTCGGCAGACCATCCCAGAGTTCCATTCCCGTACTGGGGGCAGGCATGGTGCGCAGGGCGCTGAGAATGGCGTCATCGGCCAGATCATCAGGCAGTTCCGGCAATTCAGGCAGGGGGAGGACGATGGGTAGGAGGTTGTCGTCGGCCCAGCCATGGAGGCTCAAGCCAGCGATGCGCAGGTGCTTGATGACGATGTCCGGTCCGCGCATGGTGGCCAGTCGGGCGAGACGCAGATCAATGGTGTCGAGGCGTCCATTCAGGCCCTGCTGAGGTATCGCCCAGGTATCGGTTTCCAGTATGATCTGGCCCCGTAGCGGGTGGATGCGGATGGTGGTATCGGGGCTGAGGTCAACACCGGCGGCAGCAATGCCCTCGCCGAGATGGCGTTCCAGGGCTGGCAGGCCCCACAGCCATGCCACCAGCCAGACCACAACGATCATGGTCAGGGTGACCAGGCCCAGACGTAGCCCCAGTCGTCGCCAGGGGGTCATGCGCTGGCTGTGGCCAACAAGCGTGGCACGACGTTGCGGTGGCCGCAGCAGGGGCAGGGCATCTTCTCGCCCGGCAGGCGGTGGGCGATGGAGAACCAAGCAGTGCAGGCGCTACAGGGTATGGCCTCAGGCGGGTCATCTGCGCCCTGGGAACGTTGCGGAGCGGCGTCTACACCGAGTTCGTCAGGATCAAGTTCGATGCCGTTCTGGTGCTGTCGCCGTTCCTTGTAGTGGAAGGTGATGCGCACATTGCCGATCTTGATCCGTGATCGTTCCTTGAGCGGGGCGGGGTCACGGATGCGTTGTCCGTCAACGAATGTGCCGTTGGCGCTGTTGAGATCCTCAATGGACCAGGAATCGTCGTTGCGCGTCAATACACAGTGCTGGCGCGATATCTGGTCGCTGGCCAGGGGGAGGTCGCATTCCGAGGCCCGACCGAGGATTATGCGGTCCTGATTGAGTTCCTCGATGGTGTATCCGTCCCGATCCTTGTAGCGGATGGTGATGTTGGCCATGGTCACATGCCTTTCCAGATGCCGTCGGGTGCGCCGTGATGCCGAGCAGGGTCATAGAGGCGAGGCTTGTCTGACTGTACCTGCTGCCAGAGAGGGGACAAGCCGTGACCGCAGCCCATGTCCCAAGGCGCGGGCTTGCGGTTGTGCCGGTATGCTCCATGATGGGAACCGTGGCGGCCAAACTGACAGGTATGGGGCATGCTGCAGGTTCGGGCGGTGGTTTTGACGCCGATTACCCCCTGCAGGGAGAGACCCTCGGTCTCTGGAAGCTGATCCGTGGGGTCGGTCGGGGTGGCATGGGTGAGGTCTATGCCGCTGAGTACAACTTCATCCATCTCCTGACCCTGCGCTACAAGCCGGAGGAACGCGGCGTCATACGCCGTGAGCTGGAGCGTCTGCCGCGCAGTGAGCAGTCTCGCTTGGCCAGTGAGATGCTTGGTACGCCCCTGCCGGCCGATTCCCGTTTCGCCATCAAGGTCTGTTCGGCCCGTCGCGGTACTGCCGGGCATCGTCGTTTTCTGCAAGAGGCCGAGCTTGCCCGGCGCCTGGGTGATCACCCCTACATCGTCACGGTTCATGCCATCAATTCAGGTGATGCCGGTGATACAGAGGAGCGTACGGAGTCACGCGGCACCACGTCGGTGGCCAGCCTGGCCCTGGAGACCGGCAAGTACAAGGATGTCGCCTTCATGGTGATGGATCTGGCAGCCTGTGATTACGACCACCGCCGCCTGACCATTGATGAGTCGGTCCATATCGTCCGCTGCATCGCCACCGCTCTCGACCATGCCCATCAACACGGGGTGATCCATCGTGATCTCAAGCCGGAGAACATCCTGGGGACCATCCAGCATCCCCTGCTGACCGACTTCGGGATTGCCAAGGAGCTCGACCAGTCCCTGGGCCTGACCCGCACCGGACAGATCATCGGCACCCTCGATTATATGAGCCCCGAGCAGGCCACCGATGCCAAGAGCGTCTCCCATCTGTCTGACGTCTATTCCCTGGGGGTGGTGCTGTATGAATGCGCCACCAACGGCCGTCTGCCCTATGTCCACGTTGCCGAACGCGAGGCCTGTCTGGCGGCCATTCGCAGTCTGGGTACCGAGCCCAAGTGGCCGCGCGATCATATGCCAGATTTTCCCCTTTCCCTGGAACGCATCATTCTCAAGGCCATGGCCAAGAATCCTCGCGAGCGGTATCAGGAGATGTCGGAGTTCATTGGTGATCTGGACCGTTTTGCGCGTGGTGACCATCTGCTGCCCTGGGGCCGGGTGGCTCCACAGCGGTGGTTGCGTCATCAGCGACAAAGCCATCCCAAGAGCACCTATGCCGTGCTGACGGCCCTGGTCCTGGTCCTGGTCTTATGGGCCGGACTGGCGATGAGGCCCTTGTTCGACAGCACCGGTCGTGATCTGCGTGAGCGTCTGCGGACCCTGCGTCAGGATGTTGAACGGATTGAGACCGAGCGGGGGTCGAGCCATCGGGTACAGCAATTCTCTCCCGAACAGCGTGAGTCCCTGCATGAACTGTTGCGTGATGTTGAGGCATCCAGCGATCGCTACCCGCGTGAATATGCCCGGATCGCTCAACTCCATGAGCGCAAGTTGCGGGCCCGCTATCTGTCGGCGTTGTTCGTTGGCGACCGTGATCATCAAGCCAGTTTTGCCAAAGAGCAGCTGGAATGGGCCGGGCGGGTCAGCAGTCCGGGCTGGAATGCGATCAGTGACGGGCTGCAGATCAGCAGCAGCACAGAGCTGTCCCTGGGTCCGTATCACGGTCGCGGCATCAAGGCCATGCTGTGGTTGACCTTTGGCAATGACCTGGACTTCCATATCCGGTTGCGCCAGCAGGGAGAAGCGGCATCGCAGGTCGCCTTTGTCTCCCAGGCGTCGGCGGCTGAGCGCTCCCTGTCCTTGCAGGTGTCTGAGAGCAGCGCTCGTGTCTTGCGACCCTTGCGGGCCCAGGATGAGATCAAGCTCTGGCTGGAGATATACCCCGGTCATATTGAGGCCTGGTACAGCGATCCTGGTGATCGACGGCACAGCCTGGGCGGCCGCTGGGAATGGCCGGCAGGGCATGGTTTGCGCCTTGATGGCGCAGGGGCCGTCCCCATGGCGGTTGACCTGCTGCTGCCGCGAGGGGCCATCCTCAAGCAGATTGAGGTCTTCTCGGAGCTGCCGTGAGGCTAGGAGCCTGTCAGGAATAGACTGACACGTCGCCAGGCTTGGCCTTTTCGGCCCCGGACTTGCCAGAAACCATCGCCCGTCACACAGCCACCACGGAGCACCGGGCCTTGGCCCGCGTGCCGACGCGTGGTTCCCATGGGTTCGCCAGGTGTCAGCCTGATCGGCGGCAGGGCATTGTACTACGGCTCGCAGATGCCGCGACTCGTGATCATGGGCGGCAACAAAGAGCGCAAGCGGGGTACGGCGCTGACGGCAACGCCCTGGCCTATGTCCGTCTCAAGAATCTCAGCCCGCCAATGTACACGGG
>SLQH01000159.1 GCA_007131555.1 Planctomycetota bacterium
CCAGACGCAGGCTTCTGCGCCCGCTCATGTACACGGGCCAAGGCCCGGTACTCCGGGTAATAAGGCGGCTTGGAGCGGCGCTTTGTGGTGGATGCAGTGCCTTGTGCCTGGCAGCGATCACTGCTGCCGGATTGCCGTGAATCATGGATCCAGCCCCCGAACTCGCCCCACCCCACCGCCTATCGCAAAACTATGTGCTTGGGGTCAGGCGCAGAGGACGTAGGCCACTGATGCCACGTCCCAGCTGGCTGCGGTGATGGCTTGTTCCAGGGCGGCGACTTCGGCTGATTCGGCCTCGGCTTCGGCGCGTAGGCGACGGGCGTCGTCGTGGTCGGGACCGAGGCGGCGGGCGATGGCGGCGGCGCGGTCATGGACCAGGTCGCGGGCGGCATGGAGCTGGGGGCGGCAGGCATCGAGGATTTCGGCGCTGGCAATGGCGCGGCGCTGATCGATGCGTTGGGCAGCGCTGTGGGTCACGGCGGCGATGCGGGCCTGCCATTGGCTGATGCGTTGCGGGGCGCCGCCCAGCAAGGGCCGGACCCAGCCATCGCGACTGAGACGGGTGCTGATCGGGCGATCGCCACGATGCGGATTGAAGCCGGCCGACAGCCATTCCAGGAGATCCGGGTCCTCTTCGGGCGCACCGTCCTCAAGCCGGAGCCAGTCGACCGGCCGAGCCAGGGGCACCAGACGCAGGATCCGGCGCAGGCTTTCGATGGGCACCCCGACGCTGAGCAGAGCCTCCCACGACGGGGTGATGGCATACGCTACCCGCACGCCCTCCCACCGGGCTGTGCGGCCCGGCGGCAGGGGGCAACGCCAGGCACTGGCTGCGCACCAAGCGGCCCGGGCGGCATCATCGATCACGTCATCAACCAGACCGTGGCCGGGAGCGAAAAAGGCCTGATCGTGATGACGCAGGGCCAGATCCGGCGAGAAGACGCCGTCGATCCAGGTCTCGGAACCGCGCGGGCGCAGACGGAACAGACGGTGATCTTCATCGCTACGCACCCCCCCGCCCATGGTCCGCAGCCACCGACAGACGGCATCGCGCGGGACCCGGCTGCGAACCACCGGGTTGGCGGCCAGCGGGCCGTCGTCATCCAAAAGGTCCTCACGGCGGTCGTCGGCGGCCCGTTCGGCCTCGACCAGGGCCCGCAGATCGGGAATCGCCGCCCGCAGGGCCTCGGCTCCGGACTGCATGACCAGACCCAGGCCGTCGGCTTCAATGCGATCGCTGACGAACTCAAGGCCTGACGAGGAGGCCGTGAAGACCCCGACCGCCTCATCAAGGACCGCCGCCCAGGCGCCATTGAGGGCTTGAGGATCACGATCCACCGGTACCCAGCTGAGGACCACGCCATCGCGCCCGAAGCGATCGACCCGGCCGATACGCTGCTCGACGGCGGCCACCGACCACGGCAGGTCATGATGGGCCACCACCGAGGCGCATTGGAAATTACGACCCTCGCCGCCCAGGGGATCGCTGACCAGGATGGCGCAACGATCATCAGTCTGGAAGCGACGCGCTTCGGCCTCGCGCTCGGCCTCGTCTTGGGCGGCACAGAACAGCGCCACCCGGTCAGCGCCGAAGCGCTTGGCCATGACGGCGGCGATCTGGGCCACCGCTCCGGCGGCAGTGGTAAAGATGATGATCTTCTCATCGGGCCGCTGCCGCCAGAAACGGGCGATCTCATCAGCGATGACCCGGGTCCGGGGGCTCTGATGACGGGCGGCACTGCGGGCCGCCTCAGCCAGGGCCTGCAACTGCGGCCCTTCGTCGGCCACCAGACTGGCGGCGGCGCTGATGGCGATATGAGTCAGGGTTTCGGCACTGGACAAATCGCTGCGCAGTACCGTGGCGATGGTCTCATCAGGGTCGGCCCGCAGGGCGTATTCGGCGAACTCTGCGGGGTCATCAAGGATCGCCCGGCGCATGTCGACCAGGCGTTGGACGACTGCGGGATGGGCCCAGGCCGCCTGCTCAAGCTGCAGCAGCCAGTGCAGGAGACGCGGACCCGGCGCTGCAGATGCCACAAGATGACTGCGGTAGGCAGCCAGGGCCTCACGCAGACGATGTTCGGCGGCCGTGGCCTCACAGGGCAGCCATTGGCACTCACGCACCGCCAGGGCGATGCCGCTGCCGTCACCACGGGCGGCCAACACCCGCCGCCGGTTGCGGATCACCCGGTGATCAAGGCGATGCTGTTCGCGGACATGCAGCAGCAGGGCCTGGGTGGCGGCGGTGCTGCCCTCGGCGCACCAGGCCTTTAGCAGGGCCGGCAGACGCTGGTCATCGCTGATCTGGTCCAGCCAGCGCTGGGCCAGATCCTGCCGGGCAGCGGCATCGTGGGCGGCCACGCTGGCCACCAGCAGATCAAGGATGCGATCCTGGGCCGCCACCCGTTCCTGCCAACCAGCGCCGCCATCGCGGGCATAGGCATCAGGCTGGAGCAGATGCAGCAGGGCCTGATAGGCTTCAGGGTGCTGGCGGCCAGGCGTTGCCGACAACAGCAGGACATGGGGAGT
Source organism: Planctomycetota bacterium (assembly GCA_007131555.1). Taxonomy (GTDB): domain Bacteria; phylum Planctomycetota; class UBA11346; order UBA11346; family UBA11346; genus SLQH01. The sequence goes on from SLQH01000159.1 coordinate 2,530, forward strand.
TCGCGCACACAGGGCCGCCATCCGGTGATACAGGAGGCCGTTAGGATGCATACGATGGCATTCGTCGACTACCACCACATCCCAGCTGGCGGCCTCGAAGGCTGCCGTCTGACGGACTGTCAGCTCTTCTAAAGCCCGACTGGAGACGATGACCTGCGCCGCCTGCCAGGGGTCGGCGCGGCTCTCATCAATACGCTGACTGTCGAGCATGACGAAGGGACGACCACCAAACTTGACATGCATCTCCAGGAACCACTGGCCGACCAATGAACCGGGCACCACGATCAACACCCGCAGCGAGGGCCGCATGGCCAAGAGGCTCTGGACCACCAGGCCGGCCTCGATGGTCTTGCCCAGGCCGACCTCGTCGGCCAGCAGGAAGCGGATCTGGCGGTCGGCCAGGATCCGCCGGGCCACCCGCAACTGGTGGGGCATGGGGACGATCCGGGCGCCAGACAGGGCCACTACGCCATCGGTCTCGTGCCAGGCGGCATCGCGCCAGGCCAACAACTGCTCACGGGCCCGGAAGGCCAAGGGGCCATGGGGCTCACTGGGACGCGGCGCCCCGGCCCGACCGAAACGCGGACAGAGATCGTGGAAGGCCACGGTCGACAACTGTCGCCAGGGATCCTGGGGCTGCGGCACGGCCAGCACCGCCGCCTCGTCGACCTGAACCGTGCTGCCATCAGCGATGGTGCAGCGATAGCCGACCAGGCCGCCACCCTGAGGCGGGATGACCTCACTCACCTGAGCCAGAGTCTCGGTCTGGGCCACCCTGATCGTGACCTCGGTGCCAGGCAGCAGGGCATAGCGCACCACTTCGCGGGCCTCACGTTGGACCTCGGCCCCGCTGGCCAGAAAACGCAGACTAACCAGCCCCGCCCGGCTCGCCAGCAGACGGGCGGGGCCTTCGGCGGTCAACTCGGGCAGGGCCACCAGGGCACCAACGCTCATGGGCTCTCCTTGCTGCTTGGACTGTGATCGGCCACCAACTGGCCGCAGGCGGCGGCGATATCCGCCCCCCGCGAGGCCCGCAGGGTGACATGCCCGCCGGCCTCTTCCACCGCGGCGATGAAGGCCGCAAGC
>SLQH01000517.1 GCA_007131555.1 Planctomycetota bacterium
AAGAAGGTTCCGCCCCTTCAGGGCGGAAACAGGAATGTGTCATCGCACCCAGGGCAACGCCCTGGGGAGAGGACAATACCATATCTGAGCCCTGAAGGGGCGAAATAACATGCCATAAGCATCGTTTTCGAGGTTCATTCGACCAAGAATCAATGTCACTCGTAACCAATCAAGACCTGAGGGCCTGAGCAGTTACGATCGGTCTATATCGCCTTGCATGGCAACCCTCCAGCCGGATGTAGGGTTATGCAGAGACAGCCATGTGGCACACCGTAGCGTCGAAGGTTGCCCACAATAGACCTCGCACTATCCTTCTCAACGCATCGCCATCAACCTGACACGGTTGGTCATTGGCGCTTGAACACCCATCTCTTGCTGTCATAATTGGTCCTCTTGACATCTTCCATCACTGACGAAACACGAGCAATCCCATGACCGATCCCGAACTGCTCTCCGGCTTCCTGGCTGAAACCCACGACATGCTGGACGAGGTCGAGCCGATCCTGGTCGCCTTCGCCGGGCCGGCCGCAGCCGGCGAGGCGGTCGACGAGGAAGCCCTCAATGCCGTCTTCCGCCTGTTCCATTCGATCAAGGGTAGCGCCGGCTTCCTGGGCTTGCAGACCGTGGTCGCCGTGACCCATCAGGCCGAGACCCTGCTGGACCTCTTCCGCAGCCGCCAGGCCCAGATGAGCGCCGCCCATGTCGAACGACTCTGCACCACCATCGACTTCGTCCGCATGCTCCTGCCCCATATCGAGGAGACCCAGCAGGACAGCGGCTTCGAGATGATGGCCGAGGCCCTGCGTGATGATCTGGCGGCCATGATCGACCAGGCCCGCCAGGGCAGCAACAGCAGCACCCCGAAGCCGCCTCCTCCAGCCGCCAAACCCAAAGCCAAGGGCCGATCCCGACGGCGGACCAAGGCCGGCAATCCAGCAGCCGACACCAGCCCCGCCCTGACCTCGATCACCCCCCGAGTCGCCGCCCCCGCTACCCCATCGTCAGACGATGAGATCACCATCACCCCGGCCATGAAAGAGAGCTTCGCCCGCGAGGCCGAAGAGCAACTGGACGCTGCCGAACAGGCCATGCTCAAGGTCGAACAGACCACCGGCAAGGAACAGGCCCGCCGCATCACCGAGGCCCTGCGGGCCCTGCACAGTCTCAAGGGCAATGCCGGCTTCATGGGCCTGGCGGCCATCGAACATCTGACCCACCGCTTCGAGACCGCCCTCGAGGACATGCGCGAAGGCCTGCTGCCGGTCGATATCGACAGCACCCAGCTGCTGCTGATCGTCCTGGATGTCCTGCGTGACGCGATCAAGGCTCTTCAGGCTGGGTCTGACCAGGGACTGGAGAACGGCGAAATCTACGAGGGCATGATCGCCGCCCTGCCTCGGCACACCCCGGCCGCCACCGCCGAGGCCACGCCACAAGCGCCGCCTGCGGCTGGTCCTGTGACGCCACCCGAGCCTCCGCAGGCACCTGCGGCCCCAGTCCCGGCGGACGCCAAGACCCGGCCCGCATCCGGTGGTACGGTTGCCGTCGGTGATCGCACTGGCGTCAAGACCATCGCCCGCCAGGACATCCGGGTCGATGTCACCAAACTTGACACCCTCATCAACCTGGTCGGGGAGCTGGTCATCGCCGAGGCCATGGTCACCCGCCACCCCCATGTCGCCGAGACCGAGATTGAGAGCCTGGACAAGGCCGTCCATCTGCTGCGCCGCATCTCGCGCGACCTCCAGGATGTCGCCATGTCGGTGCGCATGGTGCCCCTGGCCGCCACCTTCCGCAAGATGCTGCGCCTGGTCCACGATCTGGCCAATCGCTCGGGCAAGCAGATCCACCTGCAACTCAGCGGCGAGGAGACCGAGGTCGACAAGACGGTCATCGAGAAGATCGCCGACCCCCTGGTCCACATCGTCCGCAACGCCGCCGATCACGGCCTGGAGACCGCCGAACAGCGCCAGGCGGCCGGCAAGGATGCCACCGGCACCATCCATATCGAGGCCCGCCATGAAGGCGGCGAGGTATGGGTAATCATCCGCGATGACGGCCGGGGCCTGGATCGCAGCCGCATCCTGGCCAAGGCCCAGGAGAAGGGTCTGGTCGGCGAGGAGGCCCAGGACTGGCCAGATGAGCGCATCTTCCGCCTGATCTTCGAACCCGGCTTCAGCACCGCCGCCACCATCACCGACGTCTCCGGCCGGGGCGTAGGCATGGACGTGGTCAAGCGCAACCTGGAGGCCCTCAAGGGCCGGGTTGACGTCAGCAGCCGCCCCGGCCAGGGCTCCACCTTCACCCTGCGCATCCCCCTGACCCTGGCCATCATCGAGGGCATGCTGGTGCGCGTCGGCGCGGCCCGCTACACCATCCCCATGCTGGCCATCCGCGAATCCTTCCGACCGGTGCCGGAACAGATCACCACCCCGCCCGATGGCCGCGAACTGGTCCGGGTGCGCGACGACTTCCATCCCGTCCTGCGCCTCCATCGCCGCTTCCAGGTGGCCGCCGACAGCGACCAGTTGGACCAGGGCGTCCTGGTGCTGGTCGAGGCCGAAGAGCATACCCTAGCCCTGCTGGTCGACGAGATCCTCGGCCAGCAGGAGACCGTCATCAAGGGTCTCTCCAACCTCCTCGCCAACACCGGAGGGGTCTCGGGCTGCACCATCCTGGGTGATGGCGCGGTCAGTCTGATCCTGGATGTCGGGGCCTTGGTGGAGGAGTATCATGGCGGCGGGGGCTAACACCCTGCATCATTCGGCGATATGTCATTCAGGATAAAAGGATCATCCCATGCATCTTTGGAACAACCTCTCGCTGCGCGGCAAACTACTGATCCTGGGGCTTGCCGGCGTCGCCACCCTCGGCCTCATGAGCGTCCTGATGGCCCTGAGCGGCAGCCATCAGACCGCCGACATTGTCGATCAGGCCCTGCAACAACGCGCTCAGCAGGAATCCGAGCGCATCGCCGAAGGCATCTACCGCATGGTCGAAACCCAGGACCAGCTACTGCGCATCAAGCTGGCCGGTGACTTGGCCCTGACCGTAGACCTGGCCCAGCGGGGCGGGGGCATCGGCCTGGGCCAGGAACCGGTCCGCTGGCGAGCCCAACATCAAGTCAGCGGCCAGTCCCAGGACGTGGAACTGCCCCAATTGCTGCTGGGCGACACCTGGCTGGGGCAGCATCAGGATCCCCAGGCCACGGTGCCACTCGTCGACCACGTCCAATCCCTGGTCGGCGGCACCTGTACCATCTTCCAGCGCATGAACGACCGCGGCGACCTGCTGCGGGTGGCGACCAATGTCCGCACCAGTGATGGCAAGCGCGCCATCGGCACCTATATTCCGGCTGACAGCCCGGTGGCTCGATCACTTGTGCGCGGCGAGACCTACAGCGGCCGGGCCTATGTCGTCAACGCCTGGTATGCCACCACCTACCAACCGATCATCGATGGACAGGGAGCCGTGATCGGCGCCCTCTACGTCGGCCTACCCTTCGAAATGGTAGAGGACCTGCGTAAGGCCATCGAAGGCATCACCATCGGTGAGGACGGTTATCCCTTCGTGCTGGGTGGAACTGGCAACCAAGCCCAGCATACCATCGTCCAC
>SLQH01000039.1 GCA_007131555.1 Planctomycetota bacterium
AGCGCTCCCGGGCCGGCCCTTTTGCCAAGAAAGACACCCGCCTGAGTAGTCACTAATTCTAAACAATGCTTCCACAGCCAATTGTGATGATAGCTTCGGGATCGTCATGGCGCTGACCCCCGCACCTGCGATGGGACCAGACAACGCAATTGCAAACGGTTAATCTGCAAATTCCCGCTGTTGTCATGCACATGGAAACGAAGGCCATTCATCAGCCCGCGCACGAGATACCGGGTTACAATCTGACCATCCATGGTGGAGCGCTGCTCCCACAGTGGCAAGCCGTGTTCAAATCCGACCAAGACGGCAGCCATCGTCATGCGGCGCACCTCGGACTGCGGGCGATAGCGATAGTGGCGCTCAGGCTTGTGCAGCGACGTGAGGCCACGTGGAACGGTGTCAGAAAAGTTGAATGTTTCAAAATTGAAGGAATAACTTTCGATATCTTTACCACTGACAGGCTCGATTTCGAGATACACTTCTATCCCTCGCGGCAACACAGGAAAGTCGACGGCAAGCTGACTGCCGGCTGCAAGCTGCCAGGATCGGCCGACTATCGTGCCATTAACAGTGGGACACAGGGCCTGCACTTGGGCTTCATCATAATCCCATATCAATGGCCCAGGACGCCACTGAGGCGACTCCAGAATCCACTGCTTCTCAGTGATATAATGATGATCAACATGAGGAAAGAAACCGTCATGCCAGTCTTCGACGGCTGTAAATCCATTACCTAGGTTCATGTCTGGAATCAACACCGGATCGCGCTCCCTGTCCCACCAGAGATGGGTCATGGGAGGAAGGGTCAAGGGATTGCCATCAATGGTGATATAAGCCGGGGCGTGGTGAGAAAAGAGGAGGTGACCAGAAGAGTGCACAGCCCAATCAAAGGCGCCTTCAAAACGTGCCTGCACGGAATCGCTGTGGATATAACAAGGACCAGGAGCAGCATATCGACGCAGCCATCCTTGTGTTAGGCGCCAAGACGAAGCCGTGCGCGATCTGAGATTTATCATAGTATTGGGATAGCATCTGAACCGCTCTTCTCCTCGGCTGATCTCAGCCGTGCCCACGGGTCCGGTCTCAAGACGGAAGGGAGAAGATTCGATGGCTGATTGTTCGAGCTTCCTGCCATTGAGCCTGACCTCACCGTTGAGAGTTGCGACCCGCCAGTGGCCAGCAGCGGCGTTTGTCCAGATCATGATCAGTGTGCTGATCACAGCCAGAATCAAGGCCCCTCCAAATATTCGCCTCCGCCAGCGGGGCATTGCCATTGAGGGAGGACCGGCCAGAGCTTCGATCATGGCGCCATCTAGGACCATTCGGCATCGCAGCTGTTGTCGTACCGCTGGCATGGTCAACAGATGCAACAGGCGCTGCTGTTGTGATGGCGATAACTGGTCATCGCTCAGGGCATCGTAAATCTGATCAAATTCTTGGGAATGGCGGCTCATGCTTGGGCCTGTTCCACAGTTTCAATACACTGCCGCAAAAGGGCGCGAATCCGACTGATGGTCACCTGGACCGCCCCTGGGCTACGACCGGTTTGCTTGGAGATGTCATCCATTGAAAGCCCCTGCGCATAACGCCAAGAAAGAACTTTTTGATGGTCCTGTCGCAACTTCTTGATGCATAACGGCAAAATGGCCAACCGTGATTCCAACATGTCGAGACTGGGATCCGGCTCATCCAACGCCGACTGAATCGAATCGAGCAGATCATTCGAAAGGGTCGGCCGGCTATGGCGTCGTTCGACTGATCGGGCAACATTGGCCCCGACACCACGCATCCAGGCCCACAACGGACAACTGGTATCATAACGATCCCTCAATTCCATCAACTTGATAAACGTCTCCTGGAAGGCCTCTTCGGCCAAATCATGCTGTCGCAAAATCAACCGAAAGTACCCGATCAATCGAGTCCGATAATTCAGGATACCAATAATGTATGGATCTTGATTCATGATTGGTGAACCTGAGCCACTGGACTACACATTAGAACTCCAGGAACGGATGGAGCGTTTTGCGACCTGCATGCTGGTGGCAGCCGCTGATACATAGTGCATTGATCCTCGCATTGACGGTGAGTACACGAGCATTGAACTCGAATGGCCGTGTGGATATTGATTGATGCCGATTACATATGAATCTATACTGACCAAATGAACGCCATCTACCGCTGTGTGTGACACGCATGATCGCCTGTGTCACCCGCCTGCGGGGTCAGTATCATGTCTTGTGACGACACCAAGTCCTGGCAAAAGGGCGGGAAGACAACGTACTTCGCGTGCTTTTCAGACAAGCCGAGCTAGATCTGCCCTCTAACAACTCACTGCCAAACGGTCTCAGACACGGATCAATCTGCGGCTGAGAATACGATATCGCGCGAATACACGGGAACCGACACCGTTGGTCCTGCATCTCTGGGCGCGTGGCGCACCAACCCTGATCAGCACTCCCGGGACGGCCCTGGTGCCAAAACAGACCCCATCTGAGTTGTCATGGACATGTGATCGATACGCTACGCAGAAGAGCAGCAACAGACCACGTGAGATGTCACGATCATTCCCTGACAGACCTTTACACTATGAGTCGGATCGACCGCCGCCACCTGCACCCCGCTGGCACCACAGTCGTCACCAGCTACCCTGACACCATGACTCCTCCCCAATCAACCGGTGACGTGGACCTGCTGCGGCGGTTCCCGGTGGTTGGATTCTGTGGCTACAGCGGTTCTGGTAAGACGACTCTGATCGCCAGCCTAGTGCCAGAATTGTGCGCCCGGGGCCTGCAAGTGGCGGTGATCAAACAGGATAGCCACGGCCTGCGCGTAGACCACCCCGGCACGGACTCCGACCGGCTGTTCCAGGCCGGCGCTGAGGTTTTGATTCAGGACGCCACGCAGTCCCTCCTGCGCCGCCATCACCACGCTGATGCCCTGCCCCTGACCACGTGCCTTACCTCGCGCATCGCACAGCTTGCGACCACCGTCGACCTGATCCTGGTCGAGGGCCACAAACGCGCCCCCCTGCCGCGCAAGCTCTGGCTCTGTGGCCCAGATGGCGCCGGCCCACCGGCTGATATCAACGACTTTCAGGCCAGCCTGGACTGGCACGCAGACCGCCACCGCGCCGCCCTGGCCGTGATCGACGCCTGCTTGGCAGAAACCATGGCCAGCACCCCCTGCTACGCCGGCATCCTCATCGGCGGCAACAGCCGCCGCATGGGCCACCCCAAGCACCTGATGAACATCGCCGGCCGCAGCTGGCTGGAACACCTCGTCGACACCGCCCGGTCCCACTGCCAGGACTGCGTTATATTGGGCCCAGGCACGGTCCCCGACACCCTGGCCGCACTGCCCCGCCTGCCGGATGCCCCCGAGGCCGGCCCCGGCCCCCTGCGCGGCCTGCGCGCCGCCGTCCGCTGGGCCCCACACGCCAGCTGGCTGCTGATCGCCTGCGACCTGCCCCATCTCAGCCCTCAGGCTCTGGACTGGCTCCTCAGCCAGCGCCGCCCCGGCATCCATGCCATCATCCCCCACCTCGCCGACAGTCCCCACCCCGAACCCCTACTAGCCTGGTACAGCCCCCGCCTCGCCCCCGCCATCGAACAG
>SLQH01000023.1 GCA_007131555.1 Planctomycetota bacterium
GTAATCAGGTTCACCGTCATGGCGATATTGTCGCCGGGCATTACCATCTCTACCCCTTCGGGCAACTCGACAACCCCGGTCACATCCGTGGTGCGGAAGTAGAACTGGGGACGATAACCAGTGGTGAACGGGGTCTTGCGACCGCCTTCATCCTTGCCCAGCACGTAGCACTCGGCGGTGAACTTGCGATGCGGGGTGATGGTGCCGGGCTTGGCCACCACCATACCACGCTGGACCTGTTCCTTCTTGATGCCGCGCAGCAGCAGACCGCAGTTGTCACCAGCCTGGGTCTCGTCCATTTCCTTGCGGAACATCTCGATACCGGTGACGGTGGTCTTCATCGGCTCGTCGACGATACCGACCAGTTCGACTTCTTCGCCCAGCTTGAGCACGCCGCGCTCAGCGCGACCGGTGACCACGGTGCCACGACCAGAGATCGAGAACACGTCCTCAATCGGCATGGCGAAGGGCTTGTCAGCCTCACGGGCAGGCTCAGGGATGGCGGTGTCGCAGGCATCCATCAGTTCCTGGATGGGAGCAAAGGCCGGATCATCGGCGCCAGCACCCTTCTCGATGGCATCCAGGGCCTTGAGAGCGCTGCCCTTGATGAAGGGGATGTCGTCACCGGGGAAGTCGTAGGAGCTGAGCATCTCGCGCAGTTCCATCTCGACCAGTTCCAGCAGTTCCTCGTCATCGACCTGATCGCACTTGTTGAGGAACACCACGATGGCCGGCACACCGACCTGACGAGCCAGGAGGATATGCTCCTTGGTCTGGGGCATGGCGCCGTCAGCAGCACTCACCACGAGGATGGCACCGTCCATCTGGGCGGCACCGGTGATCATGTTCTTGACGTAGTCAGCGTGACCCGGGCAGTCGACGTGGGCATAGTGGCGAGCGGCGGTCTCGTACTCCTGGTGCGAGGTCGCGATGGTGATACCGCGTGCCTTCTCCTCAGGGGCATTGTCGATGTCCTCAAAGCGCCGCAGGGTGGCTTGTCCCTTCATGGACAGATAGCCACAGATGGCGGCAGTGAGGGAGGTCTTGCCGTGGTCAACGTGGCCGATGGTGCCGATGTTGACGTGCGGCTTGTTGCGGACGAACTTCTCCTTGGCCATGAGATGTCTTCCTCTCGTACGTTCTGGCTCCCATGCCGCACGTCGGCGGCAGGAGGGGTGAAGGGAAACGGGACCGCGGAACCAGGCCACGGACCTTGAAATGCTGCCCCTGGGAATCGAACCCAGGACCTCATCCTTACCAAGGATGCGCTCTACCCCTGAGCTAGGGCAGCTCGACACGGACTCCATCAGGCCCCGTGGTCCACCCTCGGGTTCTGAGCTGGGAACCGGCAATTCCGGCCCCCAACGGGCACAGCCCCTCAAGGCAAGCCGGTGATGGGAATCGAACCCACGTATTCAGCTTGGAAGGCTGCTGCTCTACCATTGAGCTACACCGGCCTCACATGTGTCCATAGAAGCGACTGGGCGGGGGAGGATTCGAACCTCCGAAGGCTGAGCCAGCGGATTTACAGTCCGCCCCGTTTGACCGCTTCGGTACCCGCCCGTGAGTGGTGCCGCACCCGTGTATACCTCTGTCAAAGAACATGCCATCTGCCGGGATCGAACCGGCGACCTACGGTTTACAAAACCGCCGCTCTACCAGCTGAGCTAAGATGGCGGTCGTACCCGGTGGATGCCTCAATCCGACGACACCCATGTCTACCGACAGACAAACCCCTCCTCACGTGGCGTTACGCCTCGTGCGGCGGGGAGCGCTTTGTAGGGGGCTCTGTCGCCCTGTCAAGGAGCGATCAGCCGGCGGCACCTGGATGGAGGAGGAACGGGGCCACGCCAGCGCATGAGGCCCCTGGTCTCAGGCGGACTCTGGGGCGATATCGATTGGCCTGAGACGCAGATGGCCGATCTCCGGCAAGGCACCAAGCAAGGGACGCAGATAGGGATCAAACTGTTCCATCACGACATCGTTGCCGGATGGGGTGGTCCACGCCGTCGGGAAGGGCTTGGTGACCTTGGCCACGGTCGCCAAGGGGGTGACGAAGGTTGTAGCCTGATACGACGGACCCGGCTCCCGTCGCAGAGCGATTGAGCCGCTTGGTTGGTCCCCGGCCCAGGCAGCAGCCACCGCATCACGACCGACCTGCCGGGCCTCGGCGGCATCGACCGGGCTGATGACTCCGGGAAAACAGCGTTGGACATAGCCGAAGGTATCGGCCCGGACCCGATGCGCCGAGCCCGGCATGACCGCCGCCAGGTGACGCTTGACGGCCCCGGCCAGGACATCCCCCAGGGCTCCGCTGCCCGACAACTGGCGGTTGCCGTGGCTGTCGATCTCGGCCGAGTCGACGATCGCCGCCCGCTCAGGACCGTGGATGCCCTCACTGACCGCCACCACGCAACGGCCCAGACGACGGTAGACGGCCTCGACATCGGCCACGAAGCGCTCAAGGCTGAAGTCGACCTCAGGCAGGTAGATCAGATGTGGACCATCATCGGCATGGACCCGGGCCAGGGCACTGGCGGCGGTCAGCCAGCCGGCATCACGCCCCATGACGATATCGATCTTGACCCCCCCAAGGCTGCGATTGTCGAGATTGTCGGCCATCAGGGCCTGGATCACCCAGCGGGCCGCCGAGCCGTAGCCGGGGCAGTGATCGGTGACGCACAGATCGTTGTCGATGGTCTTGGGACAGTGGAAGCAGCGCAGATCGTAGCCGGATTCCTCGGCCATACGGCTGATGATATGGGTGGTCTCAGCAGTATCGTTGCCGCCGATATAGAAGAAGTAGCGCACATCCAACTGACGGCAGCGGTCGAGGATCCGGCGGCAGATGTCGTCATCCGGCTTGAGGCGGACCGACAGCAGGGCCGAGGACGGGGTCTGAGCCACGACCTCGAAGCGATCCCGGTCCTCGTCGGCGAAATCACACAGGCGACCGTCAAGAATGCCCTGGATGCCATTGATGGCCCCCAGCACCCGCCCCGCCCCAGGCGCGGCCAGGGCCGCTTCGACCACCCCGATCAAGGTCTGGTTGATGACCGCCGTCGGGCCACCCGACTGGCCGACCAGGACATTTCCAGGATGTGTCATGAGCAAGTCCCCTCTTTGCCGGTACTGTTGCGACCGTAACGCCGCGCCACTCTATGTGCGACCCCAGCCCGCTCCAACCACGTTTCCCGACCCAGGAGTCTGTAAGGGATAGACTGACACGTCGCCCGGCTTGGCCTTTTCGGCTCCGGACTCGCCAATAACCATTGCTCATCACAAAACCACCACGGAGCACCGGGCCTTGGCCCGCGTGCAGACGCGCGGCTGCCATGCTTTCGTCGAATACCAACCAGGACGTCGCTATGATGAGCGTCATACGGCCTGTGGATCCCGCGACTCGTGATCATTCACGGCGATGATGAACGCAAGCGCATTGCAGCCGATGGTGCCGCCGCCCTGGCATATGTCCGTCTCAAGAATCTCCGCCCACCAATGTACACGGGCCAAGGCCCGGTACTCCGGGTAATAATGCGGCGATCCTGGAGGTCTGTAGGGGATCGATAGGCACGTCGCCTGGCTGGGCCATTTCGGTCGCTATCCCTTA
>SLQH01000507.1 GCA_007131555.1 Planctomycetota bacterium
CAGAGATCACGAGGGCTGAGCACATGACCGGCACCGATGCTCAATTCCTGATCATCGTGATCAACGTCAACCAGGCGATACTCGCGCCGACAAGGCTGGAGACACTGGCCACGATTGCCCGAACAGCCATGCATCAACTGCGAGATCAGACAGCGTCCGCTCACCGCCACACACATCGCCCCATGCACAAAGACCTCAAGGCCGATGTCTTCTCCGACTGCTGCCCGAATGGCCGCGATGTCGGCCAGAGAGCATTCCCGGGCCAAGACCACCCGTGACACCCCGGCATGTTCCTGCCAGAAACGGATGGAACGGGCATTGGCCGTCGACATCTGGGTCGACAGCACCACCTCCATGCCGACATCCCGCGCCGCCAGGATCACCGCCGGATCGCTGGCGATGACAGCATCGATACCGGCAGCAACGGCCAGGGCGACCATCTCGTCAACCATGTCCTGCTCCTGGGGCAGGACCATGGCGTTGAGGGTCAGATAGGCGCGGGCTCCGGCATCGTGACATGATGCCACCATGGACGGCACCTGATCGCAGGGAATGGCACTGCGGGCGGCCCGCATATTGCAACCATCGCTGCCAAAATAGACCGCATCAGCACCGGCATCCAATGCCGCCCGGACACAGGCGGCATCACGAGCGGGAGCCAGCAGTTCAGGAACCGATCTCCGCGTCTTCACCATGACCCTGTTCTTGTCGTGTTATGCTGAAGGCTTCTTGACCATTCAGGGACTCTGCCCTTGAGCAGTGACGGCATTCATGGCACGGGTCTCGACCGACGGATGCATCATCCGATGGACCCGTTCAGCCTGGACCATGAAGGCCTCAAGGCGGGCCTGGGCGATGGGCGGCAGACTGCCGCCGTCGGTCTCCAGGAACAGGGCCGGGAGTTCGCGCAGACCGGGGAAGGCGGTCCACAGACTGGCGTCCTTCTCGGCCCGCATCTTGGTCTTGAGGTGCATGCCCTGAGCCAGGAGCGATTCGGCCAAGCGGTTGGGCATGCAGCCGAAGGGACCGAGGGCGACGATGCCGCAACTGCTCTCCAGGATCTCAGACAATGACATGCCGACGGTGAGGATGGCCTCGCCATGCAGATGCGGATCGATGATGTCCCGGGCCCGCTTGACCCCATGGGCGATGCTCCGGTCGGGATGCGGCAGCAGACCGCTGCGTGACAGGGTGCGGTAGAGACGGCGCTCGATGCGGCTCTGGACCAGATGGGCGACCTCCATCGTCAGACGCTGCCCCAGGGGCAGGGGCTGGCAACCGATCTCCTTGCGCCGCAACCAGGCGCTGTAGTGGGCATATTCGCGCACCGGGGCCACCCGCACCACGAAGCCATGCTGCTGCAGGGCGGCCACCACCTCACTGCGTGAGAAAACCTCCTTGCGCACGAAAATCTCACCCAAGAGGGTGACGGTGGGGGCGGTGGCGGGGTCGGCCTTGAGCGGAATCGCCGCCAGGGCCTCGGCGGTCCGACGCAGGCGGGGATAGAAGCCCTTGGCCCCTGGACGCTCGATACAGGTCACCAGATCCCGCCATTGCTCGATGAAGACCTGACGGGCAGCAACCGGATCACAGGCCAGGACCGTGAGGGCGTTGTCGACGTCCTCCATCAGGTCGCTCACGGTGATGGCCCGCCAAGCATCAATCTGGAACCGGGTGCCGAAATCATCGTAGGCGCTGTCATCGGTCAGGCTGACGATGCCGGCATTGGCCACCTGATTGCGGCGCAGATAGAGATCGATGAATACCGCATACTGGCCGAAGCGGCACGGCCCGGTCGAGGACGGCATGAAGAATACCGTGATCTCGTCATCAGGGCGACCATCCTCAAGATAGCGGATGAAGCTGCCCAGGGTGAGGATCAGGGGCAGACATTCCTTGCAGGTGGTATTGGCCCGCCCCACCCGCAGGGTCTCGGCATCGGGCGTTGGCAGGGCGGTGACCTGCAAGCCGGTGCTACGCAAAGCCGCAGCCAGGGCCTCGGTCCCCAAGGGCCCCATCTCGGGCAGGACCAGCCGGACCCGTGGATCGCGCAGATCGACCCAGCGGCCAGAGCCGATGTGGACCTTGCCCATGCCGTCGGCACCGCCGATCCGGGCCGGTGGCGGCACCGGCTTGCGGTCCAGCACGGCAGTACCGCCCTGCAATTGGCGATGGCAGCGGACCACATCGAGGAAGGCCTCGATACGGGTATCGATCCCGGCATCGGCGCTATGGCTGTCCAATTCCAGGATCAACGACGGCTTGGCCCCCATGATCTCGTTGAAATGGGTCAACAGGAAGGAGTCCGGACCACAACTGAAGTTGCTGATGAAGGTGGCATAGAGGCGGGGATGGCGGGCGACGTAGCGGGCCGCCTTGAGCAGACTGGAACCGATGGCCCAGTACATGTGCGGATCGCCCTCCTCATCGTGCCAGGGCAGCAGATCGAAGGGGATCACCGGAATGCCGAAGGAGGCGAACTTACGCGGTACCCCGAGGTTGGCCAGCCGCTCCAGGGCGTTGTAGGGCCGGCCGAACAACACCACGCCAAAGCGCTCGCGGCTGCTGTCGATCTGGGTCAACAATTTTTCGCCAAGATGGGCGGCCCGCCGAGTCCAGTCCTCCTGGGAACGCAGGGCGACGGAGAAGGCGGCATCAATCTCAGCCCGTGACCGACCCAGGTCGCGGGCCAGGCCACGCAGGGCCGGCAAAGCCCCGCCCAGACCCTGACCAAAGTCGAGTACCGGACTGAGCACCGTCATCCCCTTGAGGCGGTCGGCGAAGGCTGCCTTGAGGGCGTAGGGTTCACCCTGGACGAAGACGCAGGTCCGGCGCCACTCCTGGCTGCCATGCTCCAACTGGGTGATCTGGGGCAGGAACAGGGCGTCCGGCCGCTGACGCAGCAGGCTCTCGAACAACCCGTGGGCGATCTCCACCGGATAGCAGAAGGCCGCCGACATCCGATCGACACCCTCCCGGCTGATCTCCTCGCTCATCAGCACCCGCCGCCCCAGGGCATTGAAGAAGGCGTGGAAGAACGGAAAATAGGCGTGCATCAGGAATGACCGGTTGAAACCGATGGTCGGAGCATCTTCTGGCAGGTCGTCTCCGACCGCGAACAGGGCCCGAGTCCGGGCCGCGACCCCATCCAGGCGTTCCGCCTCTTCAGTCCCGACCCGCTGCGACCGAGCCCCCTCCCAACGGCTGCACAGACCGCCAAAGACCTGCCGCTGACCGCCGACCTCGACGATCTCCAGGGTGCAGCCGTAGTCACAGCCTTCGCTGCCTCCAGCACAGCGCTGGGTCTTGAGGCGGGTGAAAGGGCGCTCGACCAGTTCATCCAGATCGTAGCTGGCATCCTGGACGCGACCATCAGCGAGGCGGGCCCGCACCTCCAGGGCCACGCCCACCGCCCCCATCAAGCCGGGGTCGGGCGGCACCACCAGGGGCTTGCCGGTGAGGGCGGCCATCGCCAGGGGCACGGCCCGGTTGTAGCACACCCCGCCCTGCATGAAGATGCGCTCGCCGATCTTCCGCGGGCCGCGGACGCGGGTGTTGTAGTTCATGCAGACCGAGTAGATGATCCCCGCGACGATGTCCTCGCGCCGCA
>SLQH01000447.1 GCA_007131555.1 Planctomycetota bacterium
CGAGTCGCGGGATCAACAGGCCGTTTCACGGGTATCATGCCGACGTTCAAGCTGATATTCGGCGAAGACATGGAAGCCACGCGGACGCACGCGGGCCAAGGCCCGGTGCTCCGTGGTGGGTCTGTGATCGGCGATGGCTATTGGCGAGTCCGGGGCTGAAGAGGCCAGGCAAGGCGACGTGTCAGTCCATTGCTGACAGACTCCTCGACCCTCGCACTCACCACGGTTCCTCAGGGTCGACCAACGCTTGCCCCATGATCCATGGCCTGCCATGCTGGGGGGCTCGGAGGCTTATGATGTCGACACTGCTGCTGCGTCTCAATCGTCCTGATGGCGACACCGACGTCTACCATCTCAAGTCCTGCCGTCGCTACCATCTCGGCCGCGGCTCACAGTGTGAAGTCCGCATCCTCGACATGAAGATGAGCCGTCGTCACTGCGCCATTGAAATGATCGGTGGCCAATGGCTGTTGCTGGACTGCGGGAGCACCAATGGGGTGAAGCTCAACGGCGAACGGATCGGCGACAGCGCCCGTCTACGCCCTGACGCGGTCATCGAAGCGGGCAGCTCAACCCTGGTGGTCACGGCCATCGAAGGGCTTGATTCCAGCGATGCCTTCGCTGTTGCCGACATCAGCAGTGATGTCACCGGCCCCCAGACCGCCCAGATCATCGACACCACGGCTCTGGAGCCCTCCAGCAGCGCCTGTCGTCCGGCCATCATCGGCGACGAGGATCTGACGCCGGTCCGCAATGAGACCAGCGCCGATGATGATCAGCCCCAGGATAGCAGCCCCGAAGACCCGTCCGAGGCTGACGATGATTACCAGCCGGCGCCCTCGCCAACTGAAAGCCCCGATGACCAGAGCGAGGACCAACAGCACGGTGAGGCCCAGCCCGCAGTGTCCGAGGCATCCGCTCAGCCAGAGGAGCCAGCAGCACCGCAAGAGCCCGAGCATTGCGAGGAATCCGAAGCACCACACGCAGTTCCGTCGGCAGCCCCAAGCCCTGATGAATCCCAGCAAGCCGGCGGTGGCAGCGATGAAGACCCCTTTGCCGATGTTGACAGTGGCCCCCTGCATCCCGGAGACGAACGGCATGTCGGCACTGATCGGCATGGCCGCCCCATCACCTTGCGGGTTGGATCGGTGGGTCAGCAACGACCCCCAGAGCCGTCAGCCGGAACCGCCGCCGCAGAACGGACCGTCATCATCACCCTGCTCGGCCACAAGAT
The DNA here is from genome assembly GCA_007131555.1 of Planctomycetota bacterium. Classification (GTDB taxonomy): domain Bacteria; phylum Planctomycetota; class UBA11346; order UBA11346; family UBA11346; genus SLQH01. The sequence goes on from SLQH01000447.1 coordinate 1,235, forward strand.
CGGCCCCATTCCGCGCAGTGTAGCCCGTGATCTCAAGGCTCGGGAACTACGCGGCACCCTCAGCGAAGACGATCTGCGCGACCAACCCCGCCCAGCCTGATGACCTCGGCTTGCGTCAGCGGCCCAGACACCGAGAGTTCCGTCATGCGGCCCGCCCTGATCATCACGGTCCTGTGCTTGATGGCCTTCTCTGGCCATCTGGCGGCCCATGATGTCACCCCGGACCTTGCCCGCGACCTGCGTCTGCGTGCTCCCCACGGCAGCGTCCAGATTCCCTTCGCCCCCCAGACCGAAGGCTTTGTCGACGGTGGTACGGGAGAGGTTGAGTTGGACATGGCCGGCCTGCAGGCCCGAGGGGGACGGCTGGAGTTTCGCCTGCTGCGTCAGGACCGCCTGCCGACGGTCGTAGAGGAGGCCCGCTTTACGGCCCGACCCGGCCAACGGATGAGCCTTGATACCCGCCATGGTCTGCTCCCAGGGCTGACCATCCGGGCCCTGTGCCAGCCGCGAGAGATCACCTGGCAGTTGATCTCCAGCACTGCCGAGGCCCTCCAGGTCGGGGTGGCCATGACGGACATCGGCAGCTTTTCCGGCACCCTGCGCAACCAGCAGGATGAATGGATCCCCTTTGCCGGCCAGGCCACGCGCCTGGATGTCCGCCTGCTGATCCCCGTCAACGGACGACGCCTGGGCAGCCCGCGCCTGCAATCCCTGCGCCTGAGCGGTGACCAGGCGGCCCTGGCCGAACTGCATCTCCACGACCCCCGCTACCCGATCATGGTCAGGGCCACGACCCTGGACGCCCTCAGCGATGAACGGGGCCGACTGCTGCATGTCCAGGCCAGCCAGGATGGCACCCTGGGCAGCGCCGGCGGCAGCGACTCCCCGCCCTGGACCCTCTACGCCCCCTCGCCGGCCTGGAGCGATGGCATCATCACCGCTCGGGCCGGCTTCGTTCTGCGCAGCGAGGAGCGCCTGCTGATGGGCGATGCCCTGCGTTGGGACCAGCGGGAACAGGAACTGTTCGCCCGCGGCCGGATCCTGTTCGTCCAACCGGGCCTGCGCCTGGAGGCCGACCGCCTGGGCTCACGAGCCGTGTCGGAGGAAAGCCGCCCCCGTGGCAATGATCGTCCACCCTTGGATCGCGGCGATGCCTGGGAGGTGCGCTCGGTATTGCTTGATACGCGCCGCCAATTGCGCCTACGCAGCGACCGGGTGGCCTTCACTCCCGAACGAGTCGATTTCCTTGGCGTACGGGGCGATGGCGGCCACGGCAGCCTGTTCGCGGCCGAGGCTCGCCGCATCACCGCCTATCTCCGACCGGAGCCGGTCGACCGGCCCGGCATCAAGCGCGACATCTCCGGCATCCTGGCCGTCCATCCCCGCATCCGGGTGGCCGGGGTGCCGATACTCTATGTGCCGATCCTGTACCGTGACTTCATCATCGACTACCCCTGGACCCACTACAGCTACACCCGAAAGAGTCGTCAGGGACACAGCCTGGCGGCCCGTATCCGCCTGGGCGCCCCGCCGCTGGCCGGCTGGCGACCCCATGTCGAAGGCCTGCTCGATATGCATGAGTACAATGACCGAGGGGTCGGCGGACGCCTGGTCTGGCACCATCCCCAACACGGTCGCGGTGAGGCCCTGTACTACACCATGGCCGAGGAACGGGTCCGGCGCAGCAGTGGCGGCGAGGTCATCGACCGCCGCCACGCCGCCGTGGTCGATCTTGAGCAGCAGCTGGCCTTCCCCGGCGGTGGCATCTACGGCCGCTGGACCACGGTTCCAGATGCCGACGCCGGTCTGCCCTTCGATGAACGTTTCCGCCATGACTTCCTGCGCGATGACTTCGAACACCGGCCGCTGGCCCGGCGCGGCCTGAGCGCCGCCTACACCCTGCCCTTCGCCACCCTCACCGCCGACTTCAGCCGCCGCCACCATGATGATCTACGCGAAACCGATCGCGAACATGCCGTCGAGCTGATGGTCCCCGGCCTGCGCCTGATCGGCCCTCTGCACATCGAAGCCGAGGCCCAGCATGAACAGCTCCGCCGGGAGTGGCGCGACGACCGGGCCCTGCGGCAACGCTACCGCACGGCGGCAAGCCTCGGCCACTGGTTCTCCTGGGGCGGGGGGCTGGATGTGGAGACCGGCATCCGCGGCCTGCAATACCGCCGCCTGACCCTCAACGATGTCGTCCTCGATGATGCCCATGCCCTGGTCCCCTATGTCAACGCCGAGGCCCAGCTGCGCCTTGAGGGGCGTTTCGCCAATGACTGGACCCACATCATCACTCCCCGCATCGGCTATCATCTCTTCGGCAAGCGTAGCGGTGACGAACTGCCCCTGGCCGCCTTCGATGACCTCGACGA